>JAYUEU010000129.1:0-2993 GCA_043739065.1 Synechococcales cyanobacterium
GGCTACAGTAGTGACCCTACGTGAATCCCAAGCCGTCAGGAGCATTCATGCAAGCGCAACCCACCAATTCTGTGTTTCCCCAGACCCATGAACCTTCCACGAGCTTGGCCCCTGTGAGCGATGTCGTTCAATTTACAACTCATTTCGTAGACTTCATGGAAATGTATGCGCCCTCGGCCTTGGTGGCGGAGTATTTGGATCAGCATTCTGAGTGGTTTCATCGTTGTGCTGAGCCGATGACCGTAGAGCCTGTGGGAGACACGGGATATGTGCTGGTGGTGGGCCGTTACGGAGCGATGGGCTTTGATCTCGAACCTAAGATTGGCTTAAATTTGTTACCTGGAGATCACGGAGTTTATCGCATCGAAACCATTCCCGTTCCCAACTACGCGCCCCAAGGCTACGATGTGGACTTCAAGGCGGCTATGGAACTCGTGGAGCACGATCCCACCGATCGTGATAACGATGCGCCCGATCGTCTAACCCGAGTCCAATGGGACTTAGACCTAACCGTATCAATTCAGTTTCCCAAGTTCATCCAATCCCTACCGTCAAACCTAGTACTTGGAACAGGCGAACAGCTCTTAAAACAAATCGTCCGACAAGTCTCACGTCGTTTGACCCAGAAAGTCCAACAAGATTTTCACAGTACCCGCAACCTGACATTTCCCAACCAATCCCGCAAATGGTTTTTTCAATAGTTCTGATTAAATGAAATTATTCCTCATAAAAAGGAGCCAATATTTAAGATTGCTCTTTTTAAATTATTTTTTTTAATCACAATCAAGAATCACAGGCACAAATTCTCAATTCAACAATCTCAATTTCTAATTCAACCTCATTGCAGCCCGACCGAACTTCGCTTCCAATCCTGCTGAGACTGCGTTAGGACATAGCGAGCAACCGCTTCAATTTCTGCTGAATTAAGATTATCTCCAAAGGCAGGCATCGCATTTTTACCCAGGATTACTTGAGTTTTAATGGCAGCGATCGAATTCATTTCATATTTTGCCAGCGCATCTTTAGACAAGTTTTTTTCAGAAATAATAATATTGTTGCCACCAATGTGACAAGCTGCACAATTAGCCGTAAAAATCCGTTCGCCCAACGATACCGGGGGGGCTAACGTGACAGATGATGCTTCGGTCGCCGCTAATGCAGGAGTGCCAAGCATCAGACCGGACATTATGAGAACGATCGGCATAATTCTGAGAACAAGAAATAACCTAACCTCTCGAACTCGATTGTTGCTCGTTAGAGTGTTAAGGCTTTGGATAAAGCGCTGCGCCGATCGCACCAAGATTTGCACCGATTTTCTCCGTCAACAATTTCCTTAGCAATACTATACCAAGCTCTTCACCTCCAGCTATGCATCGCAGAATAGCAATAGCAGACCCAAAACGCTACATCGTCTAAAAAAATGGGGAAAAGACCGCAATAGCCTTCCCCCTTTCAAGTTATCTCAACCATCCCAAATTTAGGTTAACTAGCCAACGATAATTTTGCCGACCATGCCAGCACCACGATGGGGCATACAGAAGTAATCATATTCACCAGCGGGAGCGTCGGCTGGGAAGGTGACGGAGAAGCTCTTACCTTTACCTTCAAGACCTTTGTGGGATAGGGATGCAGCTAATGCAGCATCGCCAGGAGTTTTGTTGAATTGAACATTATGAGGAGGTAATGCGCCCACAGTCCAAGTTACGGTGTCGCCCGCTTTGATAGTTGCGATCGCAGGTTCAAAAACCAATCCTTTTGTGCCGCCCATCGTGATCATGACTTCGGATGCAGAAGCATCAGCGGTGTTAAGGAAGAACGTTGCGACCATCATCACAAGTGCGACGGATACAATTGTCAATTTACGGGCTACTGCTGCAAAAAACTTCATAACGTTTCCTTAAATATCTAAACCTTTATCCATGATTATAACTTAGACGAGTTGTCGTAGATGAAGAAATTCTGTAGAGAAACCCGATATAGCATTGATTTGAATCCAGTTTTTTGTTGTGAAACAATCGAAAATCTTCTCTAGAACAAATCGCTAGTTCCCCAGCCAGCAGCTTTTTCGGCGGCTCGAAGGACAAATCCGGCGATCGCTTCGACCTCAGAATCATTCAGCCAAGTTTTTTTAATTTCTCGACAACTATAATTATCATCTTCTCCGTTATACCCCAAGGGATAGCGCATATACGTCACTAAAGCATCGATCGTCGTCCTAGGTGGAGTCGCGCCTTGGAGCGCTATGAGTGATAAAGGCAATTCGGGACGTGTCAAGGTTGCCCCGCCGACGTGACAGCTTTGGCAGTTTTGGCTAAAGAGTTCTTTCCCTTTCACCAAGGTGGCATAGTCAAAGTTTTGGGTTATGCCGCTGTCATTCTTAGCCATGACCGCAACTTCATCGGGTTGAACTTTAAGGTATTGGGCAATATAAGGATCCGGAAGAGCGTCGGCTGGCGAAGCTACAGTCATAGTCAAGAGGACAATCCCCACAATTAGCTCCAGAATTACCAGCATTCTAAACTTGGCATAGAGCGTTATCGGTTGCGTTCTAATACTCTGAACCATGGAATGCGACCTACAACAGTTAATAAGAATAAGCGTTAAAACTAAACCAGCCTTAAAATTAAGCAAAAAGATGACGCTCAGAATTCTAAGCGCCATCTTCTTACCACAGAAGTTAATGTTAAGTCCTGTAACGATTCCATTCAAGCAGATTAGTAGAAAATCTTACCGCCGCCCCAACGATCGCCCACGACCTTTGGCATCATGAGTACGTGACCTGCGATAACCGTGAGATCTTCCTCAGTAAGATTTCGCATTTCAGGGAAGAGATCTTTACTCTTTAAGCTCGGATGCATTTCCGAAATTTCCAAAACGCCGTCGTAGCTAGTTGGATTTTTCATGTAATCGACTAACGAAGCAACGGTGTTCCGGGGAGGCGTCGCTAAGTTTAGGGCTTCAGGATCTAGACCCACGTTTGGATCGGTTTTAGT
>JAYUEU010000130.1:0-7661 GCA_043739065.1 Synechococcales cyanobacterium
GTATCGGGGTCAGCGGGATTGCAGGATTCTTTGACGATCGGGTCAATGAAACCTTGGGCATTCCAACAGATGAAGCCGTGTTATACATTACAACATTGGGACGACCGAGGCGCGGTGGCTAACAAGGATTCACAGATCAACGCTAGTCATGTTCTGAGACGACTGTAAGCCAGATCTGAGCCTTAGATCTGAAAATCTTGCATAAGTCTGCCACACTAAGTAGATATCCTCAATAGACTAGCTGTGTATCACCCCAATTGTTACTATGCTCTCTGATGAATTAGCTAAACTCCGAGTTCTCCATCAACAAGGAGAACTATCTGACGATGAATATACCGCTGCCAAAGCACGATTACTGAATCATCCAAAAGCTCTCGTAGCAAAAGATCATCCGGACATTGATGATCTCGGGGAGTATGACTCCAAATACCTACGCCATACTCTTACATCTCGCTCATTATGCGGGGTATATAGTTCCGTTTGGGGGATTCATAGTTCCGATCGGAATGTGGCTTTATGCCAAGGATCGAAATGAATTTGTTGATGAACATGGTCGGAGTTCGGCTAATTTTATTGTGTCTTATTCTATTTATAGTACGGTTTGGCTAATGTTCTATTTTGCGATATTTCAGGGAGCTTTTAGTGGTTACTTATCAAAGTCGCAAGCATTCTCGTCACTTTTCTTTCTATTCATTCCTACAGTGCTGTTAGGGTTGACTTGGGCCATTTTGCCAATCTTTGCAGCGATCGCCGCCAGTAAAGGTCAATATTATCGTTATCCCTTCGCATTCAAATTATTTTAATTGGAGCTTGAATCAGGCTACCTGAAGAACTAGACAAACTTAGAGTACTCTAGACGAGGGCGCACTTTCCGATACAGAATATAGTGCCGCTAAAGATCGTCTCCTCAATAAATCCAATGCCTTAGCCTCATTCGATCACCCAAATATAAAAGATCTCTTGGAAATGCCACCCAGTACTTATGCCATGGTTCTATGACCATGACAATTAAGAACTTTGGCGGCACCATTGTACAGATCAGTATCATGTTCTAGAAGAGATTCTCTTCAATTAGCATCAACTGGAACATCAAACGTTTTTCCTTGGACAGTAACCTTTGGCATGAGATTTCTACTTTGAATAGTTTAGGATTGTAGATGAATCCGAACTTCGGGCTTCACGCCCAACAAAGTAGACTTTTTTGAGTTAGTGACTTCTACTTTCAAAGTGAACTAGAAGTCCGTTACTAGATTGATTTATCTAGCTTCATTTTCTTTGCTAGAGGGTGCGCCATCTTTCGGTACTGTCTGTTCGGCGGCGGACGGGGTTGGGTTTATTTGTGCTGGAGTCGGAGCACTGCTTGAAGGTGTCGCACTGTTTGAAGGTGTCGCACTGTTTGAAGGTGTCTGGCCAGAAGTGGAAGACTGACGGGGGGCAGGGGGCACAATAATGACGGGCGCAGCCGGCGCAGCCTTAGGTACTTCGATTACCTTTACCTCAGGAGGAGCAGCCTTCTCAACAGTGCGCTCTATAATCGTCGTTTGCTTGGCTGGAGCTGTTGGCATGACGCTAGGCTTAGGTGATGCCGGGACTGTTACAGGAGCAATTTGTTGATTTTGAGTTGTCAGGTCACGATTTGCATAAGCCCAAACAGCGGCACCCAGACCAACTAAGAATACCAAAGTACCACCAATAATCACACCGCTATTGAGTCCATTATTTTCAGCGTTCCGCTCCCGATCATACTGACTAATTGCATCAATGCTACGACTAGTTTCATCAATGCTACGACCTCGTACATAGCCATCGCGGTAAGCCTCTTCGTCTTTAGTAATTGGGCGGGTATTGATACCGTCCATCCCAGTAGAATGATTTTGTTGTCCAAGAGTTGTTGCTTGATTGATATTATCTTTATTCTCAGAGTTCATAGGACAAATACCTGTTTGTAATTGAATTTTGTCCACAATATAAAAATATAAGGTGAAGCTTGACCTACTTAGGATAACAGCCATAGATTATGTTCTAAGTCTATTAAAAGTAAGGAATTTTCTAGTTCAGCTTTCCCTCTAAATAGAGTGATCGATCGCTAATTATGGAGTTTTATATACCCAAAGTATTGTTCTAGAAAATTCTAAATGCAGACCTGTGCTCAACGACAACACTGAGTAATTGTGAGGAAGACCCTAAACAAAAAATTTCTTAGAACCTATGCAAAACACAGAATTTAGGCCTACTCCCGAAGAGATAAAACCTCTTCAACTGGAGTACCCGGTAAGTCAACGGGATATGGACCCACAACCAGATTCAGATCTCTCCAACTACACACCGGCCTAAATTAAAGGGAAAGGTAGCATTCATCTCGGGCGGAGACTCTGGCATTGGACGATCTGTTGCGATCGCCGCCAGTAAAGGTCAATATTATCGTTATCCCTTCGCATTCAAATTATTTTAATTGGAGCTTGAATCATGCTACCTGAAGAACTCGATAAACTTAAAGCACTCCATGACGAAGGCGCACTGTCTGATACAGAATATAGTGCCGCTAAAGATCGTCTCCTTAATAAATCCAATGCCTTAGCCTCATTCGATCATCCAAACACAAATGATCTCTTGGGAATGACACCAAGCACTTATGCAACAGTCATGCATTTGTCTCAATATGCAACCTATCTTATTCCCCTAGCAGGAGGCATAATTCCGATCGGAATGTGGCTATATGGGCGAGATCAGAATGAATTTGTGAATGAACATGGTAAGAATTTAATGAATTTCTTAGTGTCCTATTTTATTTATGGAACTATTGCTGGAATACTATGTTTTGTAGTAGTTGGATTTGTTCTATTGCCAATTTTGCTTTTGGTAACGTTGATTTTGCCAATTTTCGGAGCCATCGCCGCCAGCAAAAGCAAAAGCTATCAGTATCCACTCACTATAAAATTCTTCTAATCAGGGAAGGCTTGTGAAATACTGCAAGCCTAACTGCGACTACCGATTGGATTTACCTGGCATATCATTCCTGCACACCCACCAATTTTTTATAAATCTCCTCATAAGCGATCGCACTCGCCTCCCAGCTAAAATCAGACTCCATACCGCGTTGTTGCAACCCTGCCCACAATGCTTTGAATCTAAAGGCTTCAGAAGCCCGCACTAGGCAAGTAAACAAATCCAACGGCTCGTACCGATCGAAACAATAGCCCGTTCCAGTCTCGGCCACCGGATCGTGATGACTAACCGTATCGACCAAACCACCCGTACGCCGAACAATTGGCACACAACCATAGCGCATCGCCATCATTTGACTAATTCCACAGGGTTCAAACCGCGACGGCATCAAGAACGCATCACAGCCCGCATAAATCCGACGAGCCAATGCATCGTTATAAAGCAAATACGTCGCCATACGTCCGGGATATTTCGCCGCCAATTCCCACAATGCCGTCTCGTAATACCGATCGCCCGTTCCCAACACCACAATTTGCGCATCGTTATAGGCCAAAAACCGATCGAGCACCTGCAAAATTAAATCAATCCCTTTCTGCTCCACCAGCCGAGACACCACACCAATTAAGAACGTCGGTTCACTAACCGTTAGGCCCACTTCCTGTTGTAACGCCGCTTTATTGAATACCCGATCGTCTAAGGTTTTACTCGTGAATGTGCGGGCGATCGTGGAGTCATTTGATGGATCAAATACTTCAGTATCGATTCCATTTACGATTCCAGAGGTTTTGTCGCTAATAAACGATAGCAACCCTTCTAATGTTTCACCATAAGTTTCAGTCTTGATTTGTTCTGCATAGGTCGGCGAAACCGTCGTGACCCAATCGGCAGCCTGAACAGCAGCAGCCATCGTGTTGTGGCCTTGCATATACCACGGGCACCAAGTCATTTTTTCAAGCTTCCAGCGCCACGGACCTTGGTAGGCCAAATTATGAATAGTAAATACTGTAGAAATATCTGGAGTCTGATGCAACCAAACCGGAAGCATTCCCGTATGCCAATCATGACAATGAACAACATCTGGTTTCCAATAGTTCCAGGCAAACTCTGCCGCGCCATTCGAGAAAAATGTAAATCGCCAATCTTCGTCTGAACCAGAATAAATATGCTTTGGATCAAAGGCCGGATGACCAAACAAATACAATGGAACATCGCTTCCCGGCAACACCGTTTCGTACACCGAAAATCGATTAAACATGGCACTACCGGACCACACGGGTTCCGTCGGGATTTCCAGCTTGGCTCCGAGTGTTCCATAGTACGGCATGAATATCCGCACATCATGGCCCATCGATCGCAACACCTTAGGCAGCGCACCCACGACATCACCCATGCCACCCACTTTAGCGACAGGGGCGACCTCTGCCGAGACAAACAAAATACGCATGGGTGAAACGTCCTTACCGATCGATGATCCTATGAATCATACGACTTTAAGGATCGCTCGTGCAGTGTCTCATTTTGCAAAAATTCAGATCACCATTGCTACCCGCGAAAAGTGCTGTCAAACAAGCCGTCACAAAGTCTCATTTTGCAAAAATTCAGATCACCATTGCTACTCTTCCCACTCTGGCTATTGCACTGGCGGCATATCGTCTGCCACTGCTGCCTTCGTCGGAACAAAAATCGGTTGATCTAGAGCGATCATTAAGGTGCTAGCCGCTGGCATTTGCAATTGGTCAGACGATTTCGTGGCCGTGTTGGCCGATCGTGAGGCCAGTTGGGACGATGGATTTGGGAAAAGGGTCGCTGCCGCGATCGCTGCCGCTACTGCCACCGCACCACCAATTCCGGTCAACACCCGCCAGTCAAGCCCAGACCGATAGAGTTTTTTGGTTACTTTTGCGATCGTCAGATCCACATGTTCCGCCATAACTGGGGCTGGAAGCTGTTGAAACCCGAGCTGTAATTTGGTCATGCGACGATGCATTTTTGCAAAAGCCGGATCTTCGTTAATCCAGGATTCCACTTGACGACGTTCGTCCGCTGTCACTTCATGGTCGATATACGCGCTCAATAGTTCAAATCGATCGCGATGAAGCTTGCCACAAGAAATGTGAGAGTCAGAACTATGAGCGTCGTAGTTACGGGAGTTGGAGGAGTTCATGGTGGTAGGTGATGCGTGATAGGTGATGCGTTAAATAACAAATCAAGGAGCTAATCAGTGAACCAGTCAATGCGCTAGCCGCTAATCATCTAAATAGGGCTGAAGCTGTTCTTGTAATCGCAATCGGGCGCGGGCAATACGGGATTTAACGGTGCCCAGGGAAACACCTGTCATTTCAGCAATTTCCTCATAGGCCAACCCCTCAATTTCCCGCAGAACAATGGTAGTACGAAATACTTCGGGCAAATCGCTAATGGCCATTTGGAGCTTTTCATGGAACTCACGAGTTCCCAACTCTTCAACGGGTCCAGGCCCATCATCTGCAATGTCCCAATCCATCTCGCCGTCACCCACCATACGGGGCGCATCTAGGGAAAGTGGTGTGGCATTTCGCTTCCGTTTTCGCAATTCGTCGTAGAACAAGTTAGTCGCAATTCGACTTAGCCAACCGCGAAATTTCACCGGTTCTTGAAGTTTCTTGACGTTTCGGTAAACTCGTATCCACACTTCTTGGGCTAAGTCAGCACGGTCTTGCCAGTCAGGAGCGAGATGGTATAACACCTTATCCACATGGGACTGGTAGCGACGCATTAGCTCAGAAAATGCCGATTTGTCGGGACGAATTCCCGTTTGGCATTGAAGAACTAAATCGTAGTTTGAAATCTGTTGGACTGATACAGGCATGGACAATGAGGATTTCTCAGCTCCAGACCAGGCAGTGGCATACAGTTGACTCATAACGTGCAAACCAAGCGATGATTGTGAATACGATTACAAGAACTTTGACGGTCCAGATCTGGTAAAGGTTCCCAATAATTCGCTAGGTGGTCATGAAGGCAAGGTGCGCAATCGACCGGACTGAGTGGACTCCTTATAATAGCCCTCCGATCGCAGAGAAGATCCATCATCCGTTAGAAGCCGCATCATAAGCCACGCTCCGAAGCCCTCAAGAATCCCGTAAGATCAATCCCATATTCTTTTACTACTTCCCTTTATGACTGACTTGAGCGGAAACCTAACGATCGTCCTATTGGTGTTGGGGCTGGTCACATTGACGGGCGTAGGATCAATGATTTGGGCCTACCAAGGCGGCGGCAGCATTGCGGTGTTGTTTTTAGAAGTGATTCCGCCCCCAATAACGCTTGAAGAATCGAGTCGCCGATCGTTTGAAACGGGAGTTCGCGATTATTGCAGCGGTCATTACAGCCGTGCAATCACGGCATTCAGTCAAGTCATTAAGCGATCGCCCGATTGCCCTGAAGCACACCACAATTACGCCCTAGCAATGGCCAATCAACGCCAAGACGATAAAGCAACCGCCGCATTTTTGACAACAGCGGATTTGTATGCAACGCAGGACGATCGTGCTGGAGTCGATCTCGTGAAGACTCATTTAATTGCACTGCGTCAACGAAAGCGCGATCGTGAGGGCCGATCGACTAAATTTTGAAGGGATTAACCCTGTAGCGTAGAGAATTTGAAGAAAACGTCATGCGGGTTTGGTTAGGCTGGTGCAATATCAATTGACTTGTAATTACAACCTCACTAACGCAAGCCTAGGAATTCCACCAATCTGGCGGGAAACTCGATCGGTCTTCTTCAATCTTAGATTCAGTTGGCTTAATATACCGATCGCCGCATTCTGTCTGAGTTGCATCTGGGCCATAGGGATGCATTCCGCACACTAGTTGAGTGCCACCATAACTTTGGCCATGATAGTTTTCACAATTTTCACAAAGCGTATGGCGCGGCATAGACGAATTAGGCGAATTAAAGTCCCCCCTAGACAAATCGATAAACGGATGTAGCAATGAGTTGAGCAATTCTTCTAAATCACGATCGAGGAAATTCGCAATGGGCGTTTCAAACTCCTGGCTAATCCTATTGGTCAGATCGCCCACAAAATCATCAGATAATTCTACAAATTGATCCACAAACCGATCGATCGCACCCATCGCATCCCGCGAGATTTCGTCAACAAACGCTTCCACATCTTGGGTAAATCCACCGATCGCATCCTGTAGTTCTGTTTGCCAATTCATGTGCCCATTGCCTCATAAAGAGATTGGATCATCCGGATACAGTCAGAATTATTAAGCTCAGAATTTTGACTGCCAGAGTTCTTACTATCAGAATTCTATCAACGAAGATAGTAGCGTTTTCATTTCTTTAGATCCTTAAGCGTTTAAACCCCTAAACATTGCTGAATCTTTTGCAACACCAACGTCATATCTTTAGGCTGCTCAATCACCGAATAGGGTAACGTTACCGGATCCAAATGGCCTGCCGATCGATAGTCTAAGATCAACACAGCGGGCGGAGTTTCTAAATCTGTCAGAGCGGCCAAACCCTCCTGAAGCGACATCTCAGAGGTGCCATCTTGCCAATAGACCAAGAGCAAATCAACCCCTTGCGATCGCAGTCGGTTAACCATCTCTCGTTGCTCACCCACCAGTCGTCCCCGTAATCCTGCGGTCTGAAGATACTGCATCAACGCTTGAAGCCATTCCGATGACTTAGAGGACTTAGACGTTTCAACATCAGACCACTG
>JAYUEU010000131.1:0-1879 GCA_043739065.1 Synechococcales cyanobacterium
CGTAGAAATTACCAACGCTTAGTAGAACTCGGATTCGACAAGCTTCCCTACAACCGCCCAGTTCTCGGTCCCACTTCCGTCATTGAGACCCTGAAACCCCAACAAATGCAAGCCTTTCATCAACAGTGGTATCATCCCAGCGCTGTTACTGCCGTTGCTGTTGGAAATTTACCTGTTGACCAGCTTATTACGATCGTCGAAAAAAGTCTTGATACCGTCGGTTGGTCCGCTAAAACAGAACACAATAGACCACATGACTTTCCCATTGACGCAGCCTATACTAACATTGTTCGTCAGGACTATGAAGATGCAAGCCTTCAACAAGCTCGGTTGATGCTCATGTGGCGTGTGCCGGGATTAATGAACCTTGAAGAAACTTACGCATTAGATATCATTTCAAGCCTTCTTAGCCAAGGTCGCACCGCTCGGCTAGTTCAAGATCTACGCGAAAAACGTGGCCTTGTTTCTGGGGTCAGCGCCAGCAATATGAGCTATCAATATCAAGGACTATTTACCCTATCTGCGACATTGCCAACGGAGAACTTAGAAGTCGTCGAATCCGCATTACTGGGACACATTAAACAACTTCAGCAAGAATTAGCAAACCCCAAGGATCTCGAAAAAATCTGTACCCAAGTCGCTAACCAATTCATTTTTAGCAACGAAACTCCGAGCGATCGGGCTAATCTTTACGGTTACTATCACTCCATTTTGGGTGATCTAGAACCCGCATTTACCTATACCGATCGCATTCGCAGCATCACCCCCGAAGCCATTCAAGCCGCTGCTCGTAAATACTTACCAACAGATGCACTAGGAATTCTGACGGTGAGGCCAAAGGGAGAATAATCAAAATGATCCGTGGGTTTAATCTATGGGTTTAATCCATAAGTTTAGTTGTGGATGACGATCGGAGTTCCGATTCTCGCCCAGCTAAACAACCATTGGGCACCACTTTCTGACATATTGACACAGCCGTGACTGACGGGAGTGCCAAAACTGTTGTGCCAGTATGCGCCATGGATTGCATAGCCACCGTCGTAAAACATCGCATGGGGCACATCGGGGACGGAATAGCCTTGTCCGGTCATAGGGGTGGTACGATACATGCTTTGAATAGCAAAGACTCCGGTGTAGGTTGGAGTTGAGCTTTTGCCGCTGGAAATTATCCGAGCATCAACCCAAGTTTTTCCTTGCCAAGCAATCAATCTTTGAGTGGATAAGTTGATTTCGATCCAGCGTTTATTCGATTTTTTCAAGCTGGCCATTTCACTCTTCGTACCCGCGATCGCCGCCGAGACTGGCCTCTGAATCGAGAGTACAGATCCTTCCTGTTGCAGCGTTGGCACGATCGGCGTAAGAGCCACAGCGATCGCTAATGTTCCGAGTAATCCTTTCACCCTGCGTTGAGCGATGGCGAAGAATTGGTCTGGTTGGTGAAGTCGCATCATAAAAAGTCCTCGCACAGCTTATGGGATAAACCCAAACTACAAAATAAGTGGAGATGCGATCGGGTTTAAATTGTTTGAAATCAATACCTGATAGTTTTAGCTACCACGCACTCAGGGAATATTCCAGAGAATCAATCAATTAAAGTTAGAACCAGAAAACAAAAAGAAAGCCATGAGAACTACTTCCTCACAGCTTCCTTAATTATATATTCACCAACAGAGTCAGAAACGCTCAATATATCGACAAATTCAACAAAATCGTGGCTAGGAAATCTTAGAGGCTAGTCAAAAAGCCAATTACACCGTGGCCAGTGACCGCTTCAAGAATTAGTGCGCTGACAAAACCAATCATCGCTAGGCGGCCATTCAACATCTCAGAGCTTGCGTTGAAGCCAAACTGAGACTCACTGCCTTGGACGTAGGTGATT
>JAYUEU010000132.1:0-3316 GCA_043739065.1 Synechococcales cyanobacterium
CTGATCTATGATGTTTTGTATCAGAAATTAATCTGTCGTTTGTAGAGGGATTTCCATGGCTGGGACTACTGGTGAGCGCCCCTTTGGGGACATTGTGACGAGTATTCGCTATTGGGTTATCCATAGCATCACAATTCCAATGCTGTTTATTGCAGGTTGGTTGTTTGTGGCGACGGGTCTTGCCTATGATGCGTTCGGTACGCCACGCCCGAACGAATACTTCCCATCGACTCGTCAAAGTGCACCGATTGTTAGCGATCGTCAGACCGCGAAAAGTCAGGTGGACAACTTCATTGAAGAAACGATCGAGTCCAACAAGACCAACAAGAAAAAATAACTAAAATTTTCTAGGGAGAATTTAAAGCAATGGCCACCAATCCAAATCAACCCACCGTCTATCCAATTTTTACTGTTCGTTGGTTAGCGGTTCATACACTGGGAGTTCCCGGCGTGTTTTTCATCGGGGCGATCGCAGCAATGCAGTTCACCCAACGTTAGAATGAAGCTCCTGGTTACAAATATTTACTTAGGAAATTAGTCATGGAAAAATCCCCGAATCCCAACAGTCAAGGCGTAGAACTTAATCGTACTTCGTTGTACTTAGGTCTATTGATGATCTTCACCCTTGGAATTTTGTTCTCTAGCTACTTCTTTAACTAGATCTTGATAATCGGTCAGCTCTAGGGTTGGCCGTTTGTTATTGTGAGAGTAAAATAGAGTACTGTAAGCCGTAGTTTTGGAGAGGATCAGATGTTGAATAATGGGCGTATTCCGTTGTGGATGATTGCAACGGTAGCTGGAACGGGTGTTTTACTTGTTGTGGGTCTTTTCTTTTATGGTGCCTACGCGGGCCTTGGATCTTCAATGTAATGCGCAAAAATCTAGATTGTTGCGTTTCATAACTCATAGAAAAAGATTCATACAAAAAGCCGACTCGTGAATTCACCAGTCGGCTTCTTGATGTTAAACAGACTCGAAAAGGAGAACTAAGCTTTAGGGCTTACGCTTCTTTTTCGATGTATAGGAATAACAGGCCCATGCTTGCTAGTGGGAAAAGAATTCCAACTAACGGCACAAGGAAAGTCGGCAAATAGGATGCTGCGTACATAATTAGTTTTTCCTAATCTATGATTCCATTGCGACTTTACTGCGAAATGCTGAAACAGAGTTTGGGATGCTAAGAATTCTTAACACAGTTACTGTTCTCAACACATCACCGCGCTGCTCGCCAGTTCAATTACCGATCGTCGTCCCCAAGCATCGGACTCTAGAATGTCATCAAGGTTTGGATTTTTGATGTTTTGTGAGTCAAATCGATCGCAGGTCTTTTCTATCAACTTAGGAATGTCTAAGAACTTTATTTTCTCATCTAAGAACAATGCGACTGCTTCTTCATTAGCTGCATTCAGAACTGCCGGGAGACATCCCCCTGCCCGTCCAGCAGCGTAGGCGAGGCCCATACATGGATATTTGACATGATCAGGTTCGCGGAAAGTGAGGTTGCCAGCCTTGACCAGATCCAGCGGTTCCCAATCTGTGGGGAGACGATCGGGATAACTCAGCGCGTAGAGTAAGGGCAATCGCATATCGGCCCAGCCCAGTTGCGCGAGGACGGAGGTGTCTTGCAGTTCAATCAGCGAGTGAATAATGCTTTGGGGATGAATAACAATATCGATGTGGTCGTAATCCATACCGAAAAGGTAGTGCGCTTCAATCACCTCTAGCCCTTTGTTCATTAACGTGGCGGAATCGATTGTGATTTTCCGACCCATGGACCAATTAGGATGCTTGAGAGCGCTGGCGACGGTGACATTAGCGAGTTCTTCGATCGGCATGTCGCGGAACGAACCCCCGGAAGCGGTCAGCAAAATTCGACGGATGCCACGATCGGGAACCCCTTGTAAACACTGAAAAATTGCCGAATGCTCAGAGTCAGCCGGGAGAAGTTTGACACCATGCTTTTTGACGAGGGGTAGAACAACTGGGCCGCCTGCAATTAATGTTTCTTTATTGGCTAGTGCAATGTCTTTGTTGGCTTCGATCGCGGCCATAGTTGGCAATAGACCCGCACAGCCGACAATTCCCGTAACGACAACTTCAGCATCTCCATACTTGGCAACTTCGACGATTCCGGCTTGTCCCGCCAGGATAATGGGTTGCGGTTGAACGTCTGCGATCGCGGCTTTTAGGTCAGCCAAAAGTGTTTCATCTTGGAGTGCGACAATTTGGGGTTTGAACTGGCGAATTTGCTGCGCGAATAGTGTCACATTGCGTCCAGCCGCCATGCCCACGATCCGAAATTGGTCTGGATACTGGGCCACAATGTCCAGAGTTTGCGTTCCGATCGAACCCGTTGAACCAAGAAGGGATAAAGCTTTCACCGACCAGTACCTCACAAAACATCACCCTTAATCTTACGGGTTCGGGGAGCGCAAACGAGTACTCTACGCTGATAGTGAGCAGGTTATGATCAAAAATCTGTTCACTAATCGCGAAGAGGAAGGCGATCGTTTGACGTTTAGCGAGAAATTGGTCTAATCCCCCACTGTTTTAAAGCGACTTACAAATTTTTTGCTAATCACCGACTACTCTCATCTCGTCATTTAGACAAGTTCGAGCGGTGTCCGTAGGAGTGCCTTAACCTCATCGCAGTAACCATGGAATGTCTGGTGGCGTTTAATTCCACGATCGCGATCGGGCAAGTCGATCGTCAACTCTTTTTGAATCCGTCCCGGACGATTGGCTAAAGTAAAAATGCGATCGGACAAAAACACTGCTTCCTCAATGTCATGGGTAATCATAAACACCGTCACCTTGGTTCGTTCCCACAACTCCCGCATAAACTGATGCATCGTTTCCCTGGTATGAACATCCAGTGCCCCAAAGGGTTCATCCATCAGTAACATCTTCGGTTCTGATACCAGCGATCGGGCGATCGCGACCCGCTGCTTCATCCCACCGGAAAGCTCACGGGGTAAGGCTTTTGCAAAATTCTCTAGCCCCACCACTTGCAGAAAACAGCTCGCCCGTTCCCGCCGTTCTTTTTTAGAAACGCCCTGAAGCTTAAGCCCAAATTCCGTATTTTGTTGAACCGTCATCCAGGGATAGAGTGTGTAATGCTGAAACACCATGCCGCGATCGGGACCAGGACTCGTAACGCGATTTCCCCCAATGCGAACCTCCCCCGATGTCGGCTGATCCAATCCCGCAATCTGTCGCAATAGGGTTGATTTACCCGACCCAGAAGCCCCCACAGCACAAACAAACTCCCCTGCCCTAATAGAAAGATTGATATCTTGCAACCCGGCCAGCGGCC
>JAYUEU010000133.1:0-6863 GCA_043739065.1 Synechococcales cyanobacterium
ACATCGGCACTGTCATGGGCTACATAAATCGGAATATCTCCAATAATCTGAATATTTCGATCGTTGGCATATTGTTTTAATGCACGCCATTGATTGAAAAATTCATACTGTAAGTATTTTTGGAACTGTATTTCAGGCTGTAATTTTTCAGTCCACATGGCGATCGCTTCAGGATTTCGCCAAGCAATATCCAATTCCCATTCAGTCCAACATTTACCATCATGAAATTGTTTCAATGCCATGAATAATGCATAATCATCGAGCCAATGGGCTTTAGATTTACAAAACTCCTCAAAGGCCAGCCATGAATGGATAATAGGGGCGATCGGTGGAGCTAGGGGAACGTCAATAACGTGAGATTCAGTTAGGCTATTTAATTTAGCTTGCTGATCTTTGTAGTCTCGCAGTTCACGTTGGTAATTATCCGTTGCAGCTTGTAAATCAGGTTGAGTTTTTAATGAAATCTCTTGGAACCTATTCCAAGCATGATGATAGAGCGGATATTGCGTTAAAATGACCCGATCGAATTCCACTTGATCTGGATTAAAATCAGGATAATTACTAAGCTGTTCATCACTCAATAATCCCTGCTCATGAAGTACTTCTAAGCTAATCAATAAAGGATTACCCGCGATCGCCGAATAGCACATATAAGGCGAGTTACCATAGCCCGTCGGACCCAATGGCAACACCTGCCAAAATTGCTGTTTAGCTTGTGCCAGGAAATCAACAAACTGCCGTGCCTCTTTCCCCAACTCCCCAACTCCAAATCGACTGGGGAGAGAGGTGGGATGGAGTAAAATACCACTGGCACGGGAAGAAAGCATATATAATCCTTAAATTAAAATCAATGATCTAAACGTCAGCATACCATGGGGAGAATTCATCAAAAGATAGTTTAATGACTGAATTCTATTTTAGTAATCCCTCAGCAGATGTTTCTCTGGCGATTTGTTTACCTTCATTCAACAAGTAGTCCAAGAACGCTTGTGCAATGGTGGAAAGTTGTTTGCCTGAGGGATAAATAACATACCAATTTCGGGCGATCGGAAACTCTACTACATCCAAAATTGCCAATTGATTTGTCAACCCTTCCAATGCCATCGTATGCTTAGACAATACGGACAATCCCATTCCACCCGCAATGGCCTGTTTAATTGCTTCATTGCTCCCCAAATCCAACCGTACTTTCAAGTTAATACCATGGGACTCAAACAAGGTTTGAGCCGCACGCCGAGTTCCAGATCCCGGTTCACGCATAATGAATGGTTCTTGGGCTAACCGTTCAAGGGAAATATTTTTCTCGCCCACTAGCGGATGAGTCTTCGGCGCAAGAACAACCAAAGGATTTTCCATAAAAACCTTAGCCTGAACATCTAAGTCTTCAGGCACATGGCTGACAATATAAAGATCGTTACGATTACTCGACAGTCCTTCTAAAACATACTGATGATTCGTCACCGTCAAAGAAACATCAATGCCGGGATACCGATTACAAAATGGACCTAGAATACGCGGAATCACATATTTAGCTGTGGTAATTGTGGAAATCCTTAAGGCACCTTGCTTCAATCCTTTAATATTCGCGATCGCCATCTCAAAGCGTTCCATTCGCTCAAACATATCCTGACAAGTCACAAACAATTCTTTCCCAGATTCTGTCAAATATAGTTTTTTACCTACTTGCTCAAATAATGGCATTCCTACGGTCTTCGACAACTGCTTCACCTGCATAGAGACTGTCGGTTGCGTCAAAAATAGTTCCTCGGCAGCGCGGGTGAAACTGCTATTGCGAGCTACGGCTTCAAACACTTTCAACTGATGTAATGTAGCATTCTGCATTTTTAGATTTGCCATGGGAGCCATACTTACTATAGGGTATATTCTATGGAATAATCAAATTAGCTCGACGTCTATCTATAGAATTATTCGTTATAATAAACCATAAGCGAGCGTAAGCTCCCTTCCAATTTGAGTCGCACTTGAAAAATTGAGAGTTTGAGGGGAAATCGAATTTATTGAGCAAGATATTTAATCGCTGAATAAATTATATGATAACCATCATATTTTCGATCGCAAGGGCGACTTTTTTTAGATTTTAGGAAGGTAGACTGTGCGACAATTGCAGCGGCTAACGATCGCAACTCAGCAAGTTCAGGGCCAATTTATTGCTTTAACGGCAGAACAGCAGCATTATTTATCTCGTGTTTTACGATTACGATCGGGCGATCGTTTTTTAGCGTTGTTAGATTCTGGCATTGCATGGCTGGCGAAATTGGAGGAGGAAACGGCTGAACTTTTGGAGCCTCAAGAGGTGAAGAGTGAATTACCGTTGAATGTGACGTTGGTGTTGTCGTTACCGAAAGGAAGTGGGTTTGATGATGTGGTACGGCAGGTGACGGAGTTGGGGGTGAGTCGGATTGTTCCGGTGATGAGCGATCGGACGGTGCTGAAACCTAGTGCAAATCGTCATGATCGGTGGCAACGCATTGCGGGAGAGGCGACTGAACAATCCGAACGATCGCAGAGTCCAACGGTCGAGGAACCGATCGATTTTGCGCGTTATTTGAATAAATTAGAGCCGCCGAAGCCTAATGATTTACGATATTTTTGTTGGGGACGTGGGGATTCAGTTCATTTGTTGTCACAACTTCAAACTAATCTGCTGGCGGGCGATCAAATTGATATGAATATTGGAATTACGATCGCCATTGGACCGGAAGGCGGCTGGACGGATGAGGAAGTAGCTCGATCGATCAAGGCTGGATTTATAACAGTGTCTTTGGGGAAACGAATTTTGCGTGCTATCACGGCTCCGGCAGCGGCGATGGCGATCGTAGGTGCGGTTGTGGAAGCGGACTGAATTTAAAACGGTGAATTTAGAATTTGTAGATATTTGATTTGGAAGGGCGATCGATCTATAAAATTATTATCCAACCTCAAAAAAGGTAGAGTACTTTCCTAAATGGGCAAACTAGTTAAATATTGACTTCTAAATTTATCCAATCATTATTCTCATTATGCTCAATCTCAGTATTGCAATTTGTACCTATAACGGCGAACAGCGATTGCCATTAGTACTCGATCGGCTCCGATCTCAAATCAATATAGATACTGTGCATTGGGAAATCCTGATTGTAGACAACAACAGCACAGACGGGACAGCAGATCGGATCGCGCAACTACAAACCGAGTGGGCACAGGATTCGACATTACCAACAATTCACTATTTATTTGAAAAATCTCAGGGAACAGCCTTTGCACGACAATATGCATTAACAAAAGCCGAGGGAGAATGGGTCGCATTTCTCGATGACGACAATCTTCCCCATCCTGAATGGATAGCCGCGATCGAAGCCTTTATCCAGCAACACCCCAACGTCGGAGCATTCCATGGCCAAACTCTCGGAGATTATGAAATAACACCCCCGCCGAATTTCGATCGCATTGCACCATTCTGGGCGATCGCAGGTGGACGAAAAGCACGGTGTTACACGACAGATCCAAATGCCACTCGTAAGCGTCTCTTGCCACCGGGTGCAGGCATTGTAGTCCAACGACAAGCTTGGTTAGATCACGTTCCACCAGAATTAAATCTCGTAGGACGAGTTGGACGGTCGATGGTAGGCGGAGAGGATATTGAAGCAATGGGATATTTGAGTCGGGCAGGATTCGAGATTTGGTATACGCCGAAGATGCGGCTTGACCATCGTATTGACTCCGCTCGTCTGACGAGGGACTCTGTGATTTGCCATATGCACGGAATTGGATTAGGGCGATGGCGATTGCGGCGATTGGGATTGGCCAGATGGCAAAAACCGTTTGTGATGGCGATATTTTTTGGAAATGACTGTCGTAAAATAATTGTTCATGAATTCAAATATTACCGTGACCTACGATCGGCAGATACCGTCGCGATCGCCGAGCGAGCCTTTTTCATCGGTTGTTTACAAAGTCCTTTTTATCGCTGGATAAAATAAATATGAGTTAAGATCAGCAATCAAAAACATTAAATCAATTCTAGATAGATTTTCCCACAGTATTAATCAAAATCTTCTCAATTTCATCCAATTTGTCCGCAAGATTAAACCGTCGCTGTGCATAGGCTTTCACCCGATCGCCCAGGCCCGGATCAGTCGATCGCCAATGCAAATGTGCTTCAATAGTTTGAGCAAGATCTTCAATATTACGAGCGGTAAATAAGCCCGAAGAAAACTCATCGGATAATACTTCTGCAATGCCCCCAACTCGACTGGCAATCACCGGAGTGCCCGACATCATAGATTCAATAATCGATCGCCCAAAGGGTTCAGCCCATTGACTCGGGAGAATTGTCAAATCACTCATATGGAAAATTTCGATCGGCGTATCTACATGTCCAAGAAATTTTACCCGATCGCTAATTCCTAAGGTTTGACTCAATTGTTCGAGTTCTGTCCCATAGGATTCGTGAGATTGCAACGGTTTTCCGGCAATCAACAATTGACTTTGGGGATTACTCTTCAACACCTGAGCAAAGGCTTGCAATAACGTCCCCAATCCTTTCATATGATCCAAACGCCCGACATAACAAATAACCCGATCATCAAGAGGAATTCCCCAGCGTTGTTTCAACTCATTTTGAGAACAAGTTCGATCGAAACGATCGGGAACGATTCCATTATGAACAACCGTAATAGGAACATTAATGCGAGTTCTCCAGCCTTCACAATTCGCCTGGGAAACAGAGATAAATTGATTCACGCGGGGCAGTCCTAGGGCACATTGCAAGCCGAGTTTTTTCGGGGCAGGGAGACGAAGATGGCAAGCGATCGGCAAGCGTTTGATCAGACTAAGAATGGCCGCAAACGGGACATCATAGGGCTGATTGATATAGATCAAACTATCGGATTGTGCAGTAGTAACGCGAATTTGACGGGAGATTTTGAAGAGATCTTGAATAAGCCATAGAGGCGATCGCCAATTTCTTACAAGACTCAGCGTACGAACGGTAAGGATTTGATCGCAGAAAAGACTGTATTGAGGAAGAAGATTTCCTGGATGGGTGTGAATGAGAGTAATATGATGTCCCCGATCGGATAGCGTCTGAGTCACATCTAGTAAACTCCGCTCTTGTCCGCCCCGTTGTGAAGATGGATACCGCTCCAGAACAATCACATGCATAGCCAAACGTCTCACAGAGTCCTTGGGTCTAGTATTCCCGGTGAGAGCGTCTGGCTAACAAAAAACGTCGCAGAGAATAACCATTCACAAATAACACAACTTTGAGAATTCTGTGCAGAATGGGGTTAACCAGGTTGCTCTAAACTGATAAGAGATTTTTTATGTCAGAATCACTAATCCAAACGCTATTAGATGACGTTACTCAAGCCTTCGATCGCAAAGACTACCGATCGGCCACCATCGCCTTGAAACAACTCTGGCAACTCCAGCCCGAAAATCCCCAAGTCCAGCTCTATCGGGGCAGACTCTACGAAGTCGCGGGCAACCTCACCCAAGCAAGCAGCACCTACAAACATCTGCTGAAAGCGCTCTCCACTCCAAAAATCATGGCCCAAGCCCGCCAAGGACTCGATCGCGTCGCCCTTCTGGACCAAGAACAACGACGGCGCGAAATTGCCCTTTCCGTCAGCGCTCCCGACCAAGACCAACAAGGCATTCTGATCTTGGAAGCGATCGAACCCATCCATCGCACAGCCGCAGCCCAAGCCCTCGCCCAAATCATGAACGTCGATCCCTATAGCGCCCGGACCCACATGCCAAGCCGAGGCTGGCGGATATATCGTATGGGACCGATCGGCGAAATGAAACTCTACGGTCAGCAATTACAAGCACAAGGCATCCCCTGTTTTTGGGTCAAATGCGCCAACCTTGAAACACCCCAACTTTTTCAAGTCCAACTGGTCCAAGCCGAAACACCCAAGGTCGAACTGGTCTGCACCAACAGCGATGGACAATCAGGAGCTGTATCCTTTGACTGGTCAGAAGTCGGGCAATGGGTCAAAGGTCGTCTGCCGATTTTGGATCGCCCCTTAGAGTTCGACCCGCTACGCCGCGAAATATCAGCCCGATCGCGCAAGGAAGAAGTCCGAGACTTTGCCTTGGTTCTCGATTTACATTTACCCGCTCGAAATTGCATTTTACGCTTCTGCGATCGAAACTACCGCTTCGACCAAGGCGTAGATTTCACCCCCGACATTCCCCTAGCCCAAACCGTCACCCGATCGCAATGGAACGGCATCGTCGAATGGATTACCACTGAATTGCAAGCACGAAATACTGCAACGCTTTGGGATGATTTCAATGCATTCCGAGAAACCGCGATCGAATTTCCCCATTTACTCAAAGCGATCGATCCGGGGTTTTATCTTCAAGGTCAAGAAAACAGTCGATTTAATCCCACCTTTCATTTATATAGTTTGCTAGCGTTTTGTAAAAAATCTAGGTAGTAATAACGTGTCCATAACAGAAATAGCAACGCCCGAGCGATCCCCGCAACTCAAAGCTCTATCAACTCTCTAATTGTTATTTAATCTTTAGTATTGCGGCGGTCACGGCTCCGTAATCTTCCTAATATAATTAAAGCTACGAAGATCAGTAATCGTCAAGCATCACTCACAGCATTTCACCCAAAGCCGGATGAACGGGAGATTTTTTCATTATGACTAGTGCCACAAAACCCACGGCTAACCCAATTCTTGCGATCGAGGCACTGGGCCAAAGCATTTGGATGGATAACCTAGCCCGAGATTTAATTGAATCCGGAGAGCTAGCCCAATTCATCGAAACCAAAGGACTATTGGGAATCACGTCAAATCCCGCAATTTTTGAAAAGGCGATCGTCGGTAACAAAGTCTACGACA
>JAYUEU010000134.1:0-5762 GCA_043739065.1 Synechococcales cyanobacterium
GCCAATCTGACTTAGGAGTGAATCGTAAACGCATCGAGACCATTCGATCGTTGATGTAGATTCCCCTTTCTCGGCTAATTTTCTCAATTTATTTACTCACTAGATCAGGGCGATTCATGACGCTGAAACGGATTTTTCTTATTGGACTAACGGCGATCGCGCTTCTCATCATGGGCACCGATCTAGTTGAAAGTTTTAGCAAACCTCAATTCAATAGTCGTCTTGCGCTGTATGAATCTGATCTACGATTGCATTTGGCTGAACTTCGCACCGACGGCACCGATGGCACTAGTGTGCAGTTCAAAAAAATGGTGGAGGACTCCACTTCACCCATTATTGCAGCGGAAACGGTATATCAAGAGTCTCTTGAACAAGTGCAATCGAGTCTAAAAACGATCGCCACCCAGCTTGAAACCGCTAAAAACGCGAACGTGATCGCCCTAGCTAAAACTGAACAAATCAAACAACAAACAAACCTCGAAGATCTAACACTGCGGCTCGGATTGCTGCAAACTCGCAATGGCAAACTGGAAAGCGCTCAAAAACTCTGGACCGATCTAGCCACCGATTCCAAAACATCTGCCAGCGCCCAACAACTATCCAAAATTTTGATGGGCCTGTGGAGCAATCTGCCCCAAGCTTCCGCTGATGCGGCCGATCGGCTGAATACCTTTGAAGGTTGGTATCGTTATGTAGCCTTCGATCGGCTTTACACGGTGAATCACAAACAGGACCAGCGGGACCAACTCAAAACCAACGAACAAATTACCGCCCAATCTGTCCTCGTCAAACTCAGCCTCACCGGACTCACCGCCACCGCATCGATCGGCACGGGGATTTTGCTATTTCTTGGCATAATTGGTCAGCGCTTGGTAAAAGGTAAAGAGAGTTGGATTGCGGGTTTGAATGAAACCAAATGGACCGTGCCTTGGGATTGGGAAGACACTTGGTTAGTGATGGTGGCCGGATTTTTCTTAGTGGGGCAACTAATTGTTGGATTTTTGATTGCGCCCTTGATCCGATCGGGTCTGCAAGTTTTGAAAATTCAGTTTGATATTAGTCCCGATATCTTGCAAGGCTTAGGAGTTCTCGGAACCTATGTGGCTTTGGCGGGCGGTGCATTGACTGTATTGTATTTAATCATCAAGCCGCATTTGCCCCTAGAAGACAATTGGTTTCGATTTAGTTTCAAAGGCAATTGGATACCCTGGGGATTGGGCGGCTATCTTGTCGCATTCCCATTAGTGCTGGGGGTGAGCATTCTTAATAGTCAGATTTGGCAAGGTCAAGGCGGCAGTAATCCATTGCTTCCGTTGTTGTTGGGGAGCAAAGATCCGATCGCATTGGGCCTATTTTTTATTACAACGGCGATCGCCGCCCCAATCTTTGAAGAACTCCTATTTCGTGGATTTCTGTTGCCATCATTAACCCGATATTTCAGTACAACAACGGCCATTGTGTTGAGTGGTTTTATCTTTGCGTTGGTGCATTTGAGCCTATCGGAAGTCCTGCCCTTGACGGTTCTTGGGATTATTCTCGGATTTGTCTACGCTCGCACTCAAAATCTACTTACCTCTATGATGCTCCATAGTCTTTGGAATAGTGGGACGCTAATTAGTCTATTTGTTTTGGGCAGTGCCGGACGATAGTTAAGTCCCTTAGCTGAGGAAATTAGAACTATGGTCGAACCCAAACTACCCAATGCAAATCGGAAGCAAATCGGTAATTTCATGATTTGTTTCTGTATCGGCATGGCCTATTTCAATACATTCTCTACACTGAACATAGATCCTGCTTTGAGTGGCCCGATCGCCGCTGGACCGATTACCCTTTTTGCTGCATGGAAACTAGGATTGTTTAAACAAAAACATCGATCGCCCTTCGATCAAGACGATTAATTAGCCCGCAAGACTAGACCGCAAGAAACTTTTCCCCTACGCTGATCCCCTACATCAAGTCACTATGATTGCCACCGCCGAACGATCGCTCCCCCCGATTCCCACCGAAACGATCACCTTGGATGTCGGCGGCATGATGTGTGCGGGATGTGTCAGTGCTGTCACTCGTAAACTCAAGCAACAGGTTGGCGTTCAGGATGCCGTCGTTAATCTAATCACCGAAGTCGCCACCGTCACCGCCCTTCCCACCGTCACCCCCGAAGTCCTCACCGTTGCCCTCACCCAAGCCGGATTTCCCACCACCGCCCGATCGAATCAAATGGGCCAAGGTCGCACCGACCAACTCGCCGCTCTGACCCAACGGCGCACTGAACAAGCTTCAAAACAACGTCAACGCCTCGCGATCGCCCTCGCCTTAGTCCTAGTCTCCAGCGCCGGACATTTAAGTCATGCGATCGGTCGTCCGTTACCGGGGCTAGGAAATGACTGGTTTCATGCGGTTCTGGCGGGATTGGCGCTATTTATTCCGGGACGAGAAATTTTGTACGATGGTCTAAAAGGGTTGTTCAAAAATTCGCCCAACATGAACAGCCTGATCGCTCTAGGCTCCCTACTGGCCTTCGGAACCAGCTTGGTGGCACTGATCTATCCCGAAATCGGGTGGGAGTGCTTTTTTGATGAACCCGTCATGTTGATTGGGTTTATTTTACTCGGACGATCGTTAGAATCCTGGGCCAGACGTGAAGCTTTGTCATCGTTTCAAGCCTTGATTGCCCTTCAGCCCCAAACGGCACGGCTGGTTACCAACACCATAAGCACGGGCGAGGCTCCCAGTAATTTGAATCCTAGCGAGGCGATCGTGATTCCAGTCGAACATTTACGACTTGGGGAATGGGTGCAGGTTTTGCCGGGAGAACAGATTCCAGTCGATGGCGTTTTGGTCTTGGGAAGCAGCACTATTGATGAATCGATGTTGACTGGAGAAGCGATTCCCGTTGAGAAAACTATCGGCGACAAGCTAAGTGCCGGAACCCTAAATCGATCGGGCCTAATTACTTTAGAAATCAGCCAACTTAGCAGCAACACTCAGCTTGCGAAAATTATTCAATGGGTCGAAGATGCCCAAACTCGCCGCGCGCCTGTCCAACAACTGGCCGATCGAATTGCCGGGTATTTCACCTACATCGTGCTAGCCCTATCGGTTTTGACGTTTTTAGGTTGGTATTGTTTTGGTCAATCCATATTGCTAGACAACCAAACTGCAATGTCTGGAATGGAGCACATGGCCGGAATGCCGGGAATGCCTAGAATCGATCGCCTACCGCCCTCACCGCTATTAATGAGTCTAAAACTCGCCATTTCCCTAATGGTCGTCGCCTGTCCCTGTGCCCTTGGTCTCGCAACTCCAACAGCCTTAATCGTCGGGTCCAGTTTAGGCGCACAGCGAGGATTACTGATTCGGGGCGGCGATGTCTTGCAGCAGGTCGATCGGCTGGATACCGTGGTTTTCGATAAAACAGGCACACTAACCTTAGGCTATACGCAGGTTCAAGATATTTTATCGATCGCCCCAAACCTCAGCCCCGATCGGCTTCTCCAACTCGCCGCCACCCTGGAATCTGGCACCCAACATCCCCTCGCCCTCGCTATTCTCACCGCCGTCCGATCGACCAAACTGGATCTCCTCTCAATGCACGATAGCCAAACTATTGCAGGTTGTGGTGTCCAGGCCACGGTGGAAAATCATCCCTACCAATTGGGCACAAGTACTTGGTTGATGGCAGCAGGCGTGACGATCGAATCTTCACTTCTTCAACAAGCCGAGGACTTTGGAAAAGAGGGTAAAACCGTAATTTTTATCGCCCAAGACCGTCAACTTCTCGGCCTAATCACCGTCACCGACACCCTACGCCCAGAAGCCGCCGACACCATTCAAGCGCTTCAAGCCCAAGGGCTACGGGTCATGCTGCTCACGGGCGATCGGCTCTCAGTTGCCCAATCGATCGCCATCCAAGTCGGCATTCCCCAAGACCAAATCATCGCCGAAGTTCTGCCCCAAGGAAAAGCATCCGCGATCGCTAACTTGCAGCAAAATGGTCACTGTGTCGCCATGGTAGGAGACGGGATTAACGATGCGCCCGCCTTAGCTCAAGCGGATGTGGGGATTGCACTGAAAGGCGGAACAGACGTTGCATCCGAAACCGCTGGGATTGTCTTGCTGCGCGATCGTCTTTCTGACGTGTTGGCAGCACTGACTTTGAGCCGGATGACCTTGAGAACTATTTATGTAAATCTCGGCTGGGCAATGATTTACAACATTGTGGCGATTCCAATTGCGGCTGGATTGTTATTCCCGATCTGGAGGATTGTTCTGACACCGGGACAAGCGGGGATTTTAATGGCAGTGAGTTCGATTACAGTCGTCGGAAATTCAATTCTTTTACGATATTGGGCCAGATAATCAACCACGATCGTCTTAGCATCGCTTGATCACAAAACCTGAATCACATAACAATCTTTTAAAATCATCTACAAAGTCTCATGAAATCGTAGTCTAATTGGAATATCTTCTACCTAACCTTGGATAGTTCAGTCGTCATGCCTTCAGAACAGCAAAATAATCACATGCTCATCATTGAAGATGATAAGGGTCGCCGGGAATTCAACCTTGATGGTCCGGTTTATTCGATCGGTCGCGATCCCAGATGTGATGTTCGTTTGGTGTCTCAATTTGTCTCTCGCCGCCATGCCACCTTGGTTCAACTTCCTAAAGAAGATGGCTCTTATTACTATCGAATTGTGGATGGCAATCTTCGGGGACAAGGCAGCGCCAATGGTCTGTTGGTCAATGGCCGCAAGCTTCAGTCCCACGATTTACAAAATTCCGACGAAGTGATTTTTGGTCCTGACGTTCGGGCTATCTACTATCTTCTGAGGCGTGAACAAATTCAGACCGTCCCGCCCGATGAGTTCGATATTACATTGATCAGTCCCGGCATGATTGGCGATCCTGAGGACGATGATTTTCTTGTAGGTGACGACGATGACGGGGGTGATACAGCCAGTGGTTAGTCGCTGTCATCAGATTTCAACTCTATAACCTGCACGGATTCATTGATCTTATGATTCGCGCAGGCGTTTACTGTTGATTCCAACTGATGATCCCCACTGACAAATCCCTGCCTATCGCGATTCTTCCTGACTAGTGAAGCTTTCCAACACCGTCCAGTCGTTCTCGGCCTTAAGCGCGTCAGTAATCATCTCAAACATCACCGCACAATGATTTCCCGATTGAAGCGGTAACTCTTCGTTTTTCACTACCAGTTTGAGCTGTACCGCATCTGGCGTGGCGGTGGTTCGATCGATCAACACCTCCACAGTCACCAGCTTTGGAAAGGGCACCTTCCCCGGCATTTCTCGCGCCATCACATATTCCGGTGTGCCATAAATCATATTAAGATTGCAACTCTCAAACACCTTTTTTAGGCTTGCATGGAGATCTTCAATTTTGATGCCCAATGTAAATAAAGCGGGATACCGAGCCATACCGAACCTCCAACCTGCCAGACAAGTCGTAACGAATACCGTCTACACGATACGGCAAAGCCTCCATCGGGTTCAAGTCAAATTCAGGACTTCAGGCAAGGTAAACTTCTGAAATTTGTTCCGGATTCGGGAGATTGGCGGCATGAACGGAAAATTCATCGTATTGGAAGGCGGAGAAGGGAGCGGAAAAACGACCCAAATCAACTCCCTTGAAGCCTGGTTGCGTCAACGATCGGACCTTGGCTTTACTGAAATAAAACTCACTCGTGAGCCGGGAGGCAGTCCACTTTGCCAAAAAATTCGTCAAGTTCTCCTCAC
>JAYUEU010000135.1:0-2450 GCA_043739065.1 Synechococcales cyanobacterium
TTCTATAAGCATTTATAACCAATCCGGCTGGCTCATGGGGCGCGTAATCGTTATCACTTCGGGAAAGGGTGGAGTCGGCAAGACCACCACCACGGCTAATATCGGCATGGCTCTTGCACAACGTAATCGCAAAGTCGTCGTTGTCGATGCTGATTTTGGCTTGCGGAATCTAGACCTGCTATTGGGGCTAGAAAATCGTGTTGTCTACACGGCAGTCGATGTTTTGTCGGGCCAATGTCGTCTAGAGCAAGCGCTGGTCAAAGATAAGCGACGCGGGAATCTAGTCTTGCTTCCGGCTGCCCAAAACCGCACCAAAGATTCAGTCAATCCCGCTCAGATGCGACAGTTGATTTCGGCGTTGGCGAAAGTATTTGACTACGTGTTAGTGGATTCCCCCGCCGGGATTGAAATGGGCTTCCAAAATGCGATCGCCGCTGCCACTGAAGCGATCGTGGTTACGACTCCTGAAATCTCTGCGGTGCGCGATGCCGATCGGGTGATTGGATTGTTGGAAGCAAACAATATTAAAAAATCTGGCTTGATCATCAATCGTATCCGTCCCAAGATGGTCGCGGTGAATGACATGATGTCTGTGGATGATGTGAAGGAAATTTTGGCCATTCCACTGTTGGGCGTGGTGCCGGACGATGAGAAAGTGATTGTTTCGACCAATAAAGGCGAACCTTTGGTACTTTCTGGAACTCCGACTCAAGCGGGGACGGCCTTTGAGAATATTGCTCGACGGTTGGACGGTGAAAAAGTTGAATTTTTAGACCTAACAATCAAAGATGATCTTCTATCTAAGATTAAAAACTTTTTTACAAGGCCCATCTAGAGCCAATTTAGACATTCCCCCCCAACGTTGCCATGTTAATTGAACTCCTTGAAAAAATCTTCCCGACCCTGAACGATCGCAACAGTCGTCAGGAAGTAAAAAATCGTCTAAAGCTTGTCTTAGCTCATGACCGATCGGACCTCACACCGCAGATGATTGAGTCTATGCGACGCGAGATTCTTGAAGTTGTATCTAAGTATGTCGATCTTGATGCAGATGCAATGGATTTTTCCTTAGAAAATAGCAGCAGGGTCACGTCGCTCGTTGCCAATTTGCCGATTTTACGTGTGAAACCTGAATTTTATACCGTCAAGGGTGAGGGAATTTCGGAAGAAACTCCTATTGAAGAGTTGCCTGAAATTAGTATTGATGAAAGTACGATCGGAGATTTACAGTTGACCTCGGATGAGGTAGCGGTGAAGCAGAATGAATTGAAAATTGAGAATTGAAGAGGCATTATGATTTCTGGAAAGACAGGATTGCTTGGGGTGATTGGGAATCCTATTGGACATTCGTTGTCTCCAGTGATGCATAATTCGGCATTGAACGAGATGGGAAGTGATTTTGTGTATGTTGCATTTCCTATTGATGAATCGGTTTTATCGACTGCTGTTGCTGGGTTTGGGGCGATCGGAGTTCAGGGGTTTAGCGTCACAATTCCTCACAAGCAAGCCATCATGGCGGAACTAGTTCATATTAGTGAATTGGCGACGGCGGTTGGTGCAGTGAATACGGTTTGGAAAACAGCACAAGGGTGGTATGGCACGAATACTGATGTAGAAGGGTTTGTTTCGCCTTTGCGGGAAATGAATCGGGATTGGTCAGAGGAGAATGCCATTATTCTGGGAAATGGTGGTGCAGCGCGGGCGGTGGTGGTCGGTTGTGCTGAACTTGGTTTTAAAAGTATTCAAGTCATTGGACGAAATTCAAACAAACTTCAGGACTTTCTTGCAAGTTTTAATAATTTTGAATCAGTTGCGTTAAGACTAACAGTTAATACTTGGGATGCTTTAGATAGTGCGATCGAGAATGCTGATTTAATTGTGAATAGTACGCCGATTGGAATGGCACCGAACACTAATGCCTCACCGCTAACGACAATACAATCGCAAAAGATTAAAAATGGGGCGATCGCTTACGATTTGATTTATACCCCGAATCCAACTGAGTTCCTAAAACAGGCCCAAGCTCAGGGAGCAAAAGCGATCGATGGTTTAGAAATGCTGGTTCAACAGGGAGCTGCGGCCTTGAAAATTTGGACGGGAAATTCAGAAGTTCCAGTTACGACAATGCGCCTCGCTTTACAAAGGCATTTAGGATTAGTTTAAGCTGTCTGATCTAGCTGTAATTCAGTATGACTCTAGAATTCATAGTCAGGATTGCCAACTTGAAAAACACTCAATCCTAAGCTACGCCACATACGACAAACCTTAGGCCGATCGTCCACCACACCCAGAGTATTATAATTGTCAAGAATGTGAGTATGGTACAAATCTGATTTAACCAATTCATCAGGGCGTTGGTCATTCTTCGATCGCATCAATAGCTCATGATGTGGAATCTGGTACCGATCAAGCCATTGTTCTGTTAATTCACGACATACATCCGATCGGCC
>JAYUEU010000136.1:0-4630 GCA_043739065.1 Synechococcales cyanobacterium
GGGAGAGTCGGAGCGCAATTTTCGCAGTGCGTTGAATATGGCGGAGTCGATGTCTCCGGCGGTGTTGTGGATTGATGAAATTGAGAAGGCGTTTGGGCAGTCGGAAAGTGATGCGGATGGTGGATTGTCTCGGCGATTGTTTGGTTCGTTTCTGACTTGGATGCAGGAGAAAAGTCAAAGTGTATTTGTGATTGCGACGGGGAATGATTTGTCACGTATTCCGCCGGAATTATTGCGTAAAGGTCGTTTTGATGAAATCTTTTTTGTTGATTTGCCGGATGCTCAGGAGCGCGGGAGTGTATGGCAGATTCATTTGACGATGCGAAAACAAAATGTAGCGTTGTTTGATTTGGCCCAATTGGTTATGGCGACTGATGGTTATAGTGGTGCTGAAATTGAACAGGCGATCGTGTCTGGTCTGTATGCGGCACTGTATCAAAAGCAATCGTTAACGACTGAAATTTTAATGAATGAAATCCGATCGACGGTGCCACTTTCAGTTTCTCGTCGTGAAGATGTGGAGCATTTACGAGCGATCGCGAAAGAGCGGTTTGTGAGTGTGAGGTAGGGTCGATCGGGCTGAGTCCCTTTTCTTGAGGAGAGGGACCTTGGATGGAGGTTGGGGGGCGATCGGGAAACCACCTACCGTACTAAAATTTACGCAATCGGAGATTTTAGGCTATCTGATTGAAAATTTGATGACGGATATTTTAGACAGATTGATGATTATCAAATATAGTTATCTAGAGAAAAGAGTTTGGGAAGTTGGCTGCACCCAATAGATATCTCATCTACAATTTGAAGTTGGCATTGAACACATGAGCAAGGTAAGGCAATTCATCAATTGGGTCGTTAAGGAGCTACCTTATCCAAGGGCTTGGATGATGGCATTCAAGTTGGCAATACCAGCGTATCTTGGTGCAACTGTAATTCTCATATTTGAATTCTGGCGACATCTAGTTTTGGGATGCATGTTTACCATTGCCTTCATAACTATAGATGACAAAAACATCGGCAATAAAACTATAGGCAGTGAAACTGTTCTTGTTCCTTTTTTGTTTTCTGCTTTTGTACTATTCCTAGCGCTCATATGGTTTTTAATTATGGCAGGATTATATTTCCTTTTCCTTAAGCTTCTATGGTCAAATCCTCCCCAATGGCTCAGGTTGCCAGAATTCAAAGCTTTGATTATCCGAGACTTTGGAATACTAGTCTTATCACTTTTACCAATTGTTGTTGTTTTTTCCGTTTATGTTTTGTTTACCACTACTGGTAAACAAATATTGGGGGATTTCAATACACCTAGATTAACGCTAAGATCAATTAATGATTTATTCTTACTAAGATTCTCATGGCTTTGGTTTATTTCTGCGGCTTACCTTTACCAGTGGAAGATCAGAAAATCTGCTGTTATAAAGCGGTCGTAAATAGAAAAGACGATCGCCATTTTTATCCAGCTCCACAGCAGTTATCGCAAATTTAGCAGTCACCCTGACAATAATCTCTAAGGGGTTCTTGAGGTTCATAAAATGCTTTAATAAATTACTCTAATTTTTTATTTGTTGCCAGCAAAAAGAGTTATATTGTGTGGGATACTGTATCTCCGTCAAAATACCGCAGTTAATAATGAGCCAACTCATAATCCAGAAGCAAGCCCAAATTTCAGTGAAAACGAAAGTTTTGGAAATTGGAGTCTTAGCCTATCGGGGGATAACTCAGGCGCTACAAATGTGGGAGCCAACTGCTCAATATTTAAATAATCAGTTGCCTGAATATACTTTTAAAGTTACACCTTTAAGCTTTGAACAAATTTATATTGAAGCTGCTATAAACAAGCTTGATTTTGTGGTGACTGACTCTAGTGTGTATGTAGAATTGGAGGCACTCTATCAATTCAATCGACTAGCCACCCTAAAAAATTTAAGAATGGATAAAGCCTACACCGTATTCGGTGGGGTGATTTTGCGGAGAAGCGATCGCCAAGATATCCAAAACTTATGGGATCTAGTCGGCAAAAAATTTGCAGGAACAAATGAACATTCGCTAGGGGCATGGCAGGCTGCTTGGCGTGAAATTAAAGCCGTAGGGATTAATCCCTATCGCGACTTTCTCTCGCTTCAGTTTATGGGAACCCATGACGCTGTGGTTTATGCCGTAAGAGATGGATTAGTTGATGCTGCCACAATTCGGACTGATGCCCTAGAACGAATGGCTGCCGAAGGTAAAATAAACGTAGAGGAGTTTGAGATTATTAATCAACAAACCCAATATGTCAGAGAGTTTCCCTTTGCTCTGAGTACAAGGCTTTATCCAGAATGGGCTTTTGCCGCAAGCCGTCAAGTTGAGCAAAGTCTGGCAGAACGAGTCGCGATCGCTTTATTACAGATATCGCGACTTGATCCTAATGCGGCTCTGGCGGCTCTTTCACAGGGTTGGACAGTTCCACTGAATTATGGTCCAGTCCATGAATGCCAAAAAGAACTGAATTTAGGAGCCTATGCTGGAAAAAATCATATTAATTTCGACTTGGCAATTAAAGGATCTGACGATGGTCTATGGGATTGGAACATTGAAACCAATGAGATGTTCTTCTCGACTCGTTGGAAGCAAATGCTAGGCTATGCAGAGCATGAGATCACTAACCATCGTCAGGAATGGGAACAGCGCATTCATCCTAATGATCTAGAACAAGTAAAATTGAATATTTACGATTATTTACAGGGCAATATTTCTGAATATGCTACGGAGTATCGTCTTCAACATAAAGATGGTTACTATCTCTGGATTTTGTCACGGGGAATATTGCTGCGTGATGTCCATGGTACTCCCTACCAAATGGCAGGTTCTCACAGTGATATTACTAATCGTAAATTAGCAGAATCAGCCCTGCGTAAATCGGAGGCAAGACTCAAGGCAAAAACTTTAAATCTCAAAAATACTTTGCGGAAGTTACAGCAAACCCAAGCGCAATTGATTCAAACTGAGAAGATGTCAAGTTTGGGACAGCTAATGGCTGGCATTGCCCATGAAATCAATAATCCAGTTAGTTTCATTCATGGCAATGTTAACCATGCTTTGGAATACATCACTGATATCATTGACCTCTTAAATTTATACCGACATCATCATTCACAATATCATCTAGAGATTGATCGAAAGTCTCAAGAAATCGATCTAGAATTTATTTTGATAGATTTTCCTAAACTCTTGAAATCAATGCAAGTAGGGACAGATAGAATTACCCAAATTGTACATTCCTTACGCAATTTTTCGCGTCTAGATGAAGCTGGACACAAACCTGTGGATATTCATGAGGGTTTGGAGAACACAATTTTGATTTTGCAATACAAATTGAAAGAGAAAACAGGTGATCTCAACGTAGAAATTATCAAAGAATATGGTGAATTGCCTTTAGTGGAATGCTTTGCGGGACAGCTTAATCAGGTATTTATGAACATTTTGAACAACGCAATTGATGCTTTGCCAAAGACTATAAATCCGACGATTCAGATTAAGACAGAATTAGTCGGCGATCGCGTAGTCATTACGATCGCGGATAATGGTGTGGGCATCCCTCCAGATATCCAGAAGCGATTATTCGATCCGTTTTTCACAACTAAACCCGTCGGTCAAGGTACAGGCTTAGGCTTAGCGATTAGCTATCAGATTATTGTCGAGAAGCATCGAGGAACTTTACAATGTTTTTCAGAGTTAGGTAAGGGAACTGAATTTAGGATTGAAATTCCACTAGTTTCATCTCTATGAGCTTTACATATTTTGGTAGGGTAGGGGTAACTTGCGATCGTAGTGTTCCTTCTAGGGTGAGAGTCTGCCCTGCTTGGCTATTGGCAACGCTACCGACTACGGTGATGAGTCTTGAGCCTTAGGTACTTTTAGCAGTGCTACAGTATAGCCTGTCTCTTCCGAGTGAAAGGTCAGGCGTTTGATGATGCCTTGGAAGTAGTCGATGCTGTCAGGCATAAGCCAGAAGAATGGATAAATGTAGCGATCGCTCCGATTCAGCTTTATCAAACCAACAGCAACCCAAAATTCAAAAATCTCAGAGCCTGGAACCCTAGTTTATCGTTTCGTTCAAACTCCACAGAGGGAAAACGATCGGCTTGAAATCGTTTATGATATTCTGAATTTGGAATGTCTGGTTGCTCTAACTGCTTCCTTGGTGGCTTTTCCATAGGGGTTGATATTGAGGAGAAATTGGGACAACCTGATTATAGGTAGGATAGTAAAGAAATTTTTCTATAATCCCAAGGGGCTATACATATATATTATTTTTTCTATATCCTATCCGTAAGTGCAATACCAGATATAAAACTCGCTACAGAAATACAAATTATTATCAAGGAGAAAGCCATGATGCCAAATAACAGCACAGGAACGTTAAAACCTAACGCCCCTGGTATTAATACAGTCAATGTTCGGCACACAGAAAACGGCGCTTTAAAAACATCTCTACCTATTGGGACTCAGGTCAGCGTTATTCAGGAATCAGCAAGCCCGGATGCTAATGGATTCAAATGGTTCAAAATTAGCTTTGGCTCAGGCAACGACGGCTGGGTAAGATCTGATCTGATTGACATACCTAACCCGCCCGCCATTCCCACGCCTAACC
>JAYUEU010000137.1:0-8722 GCA_043739065.1 Synechococcales cyanobacterium
TTTGAATAAGCGGAATTGGCGGAATTGGTAGACGCGCTAGGTTCAGGTCCTAGTGCCCGTTTGGGCATCCGGGTTCGAGTCCCGGATTCCGCATTATGACTTTAGGTTTTATGATTACTAGCGTTCAGAATCCATTAGTCAAGCTATTTAAGAAGCTTCATACGGCCAAACATCGTCGGGAACTAGACACATTGTTCCTTGAAGGGAATAACCTGATTGACGAAGCAGTTCAGGCCAATCGGGCCTTTGAAGTTTTTTGTTTTACAGAAAGTTGGCGCGATCGGCATCCTGATTTATATGGTTGGGGAGTCGATCGGAGCGATCGAATTGAGCTGGTAAGTGATGAAGTTCTCAAAGCCATGACCATGACGGTGAGTCCAGAAGGGGTTGTGGCTAGCTGTTTGAAACGAGCGATGAGTGATGTGACGATCGATTCATTTGGGTTAGTGCTCGATCGGGTTCAGGATCCTGGCAATGTCGGAACAATGATCCGGACAGCAGCCGGGGTTGGGGTTGATGGATTGTGGGCCAGTTCGGATAGTGCCGATTTAGATAATCCAAAGGTGATGCGATCGTCAGCGGGCCAGTGGTTTCGATTGCCGATGATGACGGTGAATCATTTACCCGATCGGCTCCGCGAGGCGCAAAATGCAGGAATGCAAATCGTGACGACAACTATGACAGCGACCAGAACGCTGTGGGATGTGGACTTAACTAAACCAACACTGCTGGTTTTGGGCAATGAGGGCGCAGGATTATCTCCGGAGATTCAGGCGTTGGCCGATGTTCCGGTTCGGATTCCCTTAGCGCGAGGCGTGGAATCGTTAAATGTTGCGATTGCCGCTGCCGTGGTGATGTACGAAGTTCAACGACAGCGATCGGTACTTCGATAGTTTTGGGCTTAGTTTCATCAGATTAGTCTTCATCAGAATTGCTAACGGTGGGGAACTGATGACATTCCTTTATGTAAGCTTCGATATCGGCCACAGCGGCGGCGAGTTCCTCTAATTCAGTCAACACGGGTTCTACGGTCGGTTCGACCTCAGCAATTTCTTCTTCTCCTGACAAGGTATGTTCCAGCGATGAAAGCGATCGCATGAATTCTTTATTGGCTAAACGTCGCACATTAGATTCAGGAGATTCAGGGGGTTGCACGTCAGGTTGGGAATCTTCTAGTAATCGTAGAAGGGCTGGATGCCGCTCTGCAATGGGTTTTTTTTGATTCATATGTCGTTCCCCCGGTAGATGACTGGCAATATTATCAATGCAATTAGTTAAAGATGAGTTTGAACCAATCGGGATTCAACAGGTCTTCATGGATTAGCATTCCCCAAAAAACGATCGATATTCCCAAAAAATTGATCGTTTTTGCAATACAAGCCAAATTCTTATCCAGGATGTTACCCATCAGGGGTTGCTCCCGTGCGCACTTTTCACCGAGAATAAAGGGCTAGAACTAGATAAAGCTAGTACTGGCATAGATAGTTCGGAGGAACGAGGCGTGGCTCAAGCATTTGATTATGATTTGATAATTGTTGGTGCGGGTGTGGGTGGACACGCTGCGGCATTACATGCGGTGGCCTGTGGCTTAAAGGTGGCTGTAATCGAAGCGGGCATCATGGGTGGAACCTGTGTAAATCGCGGTTGTATTCCTTCAAAAGCGCTTCTCGCCGCCTCGGGAAAAGTCCGTGAACTCAAGGATGCGGCCCATTTGGATGCGTTTGGAATTCAGGTTGGTCCCGTCACCTTCGATCGTGCAGCAATCGCAGCCCATGCTCAAAGTGTTGTCACTAAGCAACGAGATGGCCTAACTAATAGTTTGAAACGCCTGAAGGTAGATGTCATTCAGGGTCATGCCAGCATGGCAGATGTACAGAAGCTAAAAGTTACCACCGCTGATGGTGACAAGTTTTTGACCGCTAAAGACATTTTATTAGCACCGGGATCTGTGCCCTTTGTGCCACCGGGAGCTACGATCGATGGGATAACCGTCTTCACGAGCGATCATGCAGTCAATCTTGAAAGTCTGCCGCCTTGGATTGCGATCGTGGGCAGCGGTTATATTGGGCTGGAATTTGCGGACGTATATTCGGCCTTGGGCTGTGAAATTACCGTGATTGAAGGCGTGGATCAGTTAATGCCGACCTTTGATCCTGATATTGCGAAAGTGGCTCAGCGCACCCTAATTCAGAACCGCGATATTGAAGCTAAAACAGGCGTGTTTGCAAAAACTGTAGTTCCCGGATCACCCGTCCGCATTGAGTTGATGGATGCGAAAACCAAAGAAATTACCGAAGTTCTGGAAGTTGATGCTTGCTTGATTGCCACGGGACGCGTGCCTGCAACCCAAAATATGGGATTAGAATCGATGGGCGTGGTGCTCAATCGGCCTGGATTCATTCCCGTGAATGATCATTTGGCAGTGGTGAAAGAAAATGGCGACCCCGTACCGCATCTGTGGGCGATCGGAGATGCGACGGGCAAATTGATGTTGGCTCACACGGCTTCAGCTCAGGGCAGGGCAGTCGTAGAGACCTTATCGGGTCGTCCTCGCACTGTTAATTACAACGTGATTCCAGCCGCCGCATTCACTCATCCTGAAGTAAGTTTTGTGGGAATGACGGAGCCAGCAGCCCAGGAAAAAGGTAAGGCCGAGGGGTTTGAAGTTCAGTCGGTGAAGAGCTATTTTAAGGGCAATGCGAAAGCGTTGGCAGAAGGAGAAACCGATGGACTCGCAAAGGTGATTTTCCGGCCTGATAATGGTGAAATTCTCGGGGTCCATATTTTTGGCCTGCACGCGGCAGATTTAATCCAAGAAGCAGCAAATGCAATGGCAATGAATCATTCCGTTCACGATTTAGCCTTCACGGTTCATACCCATCCGACGCTATCTGAAGTTTTAGATGAAGCATTTAAACGAGCAGCAGGAGCAGGAGCAGGTCACTAGAATCAACGTCGCCACTCACATATTTCGCTAAGTTCGCCAAGTTCATAGTCCCTCTTACCAAGGGGGATTTAGGGAGATCGAGCCTTTCATTAGTCTCCAAACGTCTCCCCAATCGTCTTCCCAAACTTCATAGTTCTCTCTGTTTAGGACCATCCCATGCTACAAATTCGCCGTCGTCCGCCTGCGCCATCTATTTCAGTTTTGGATTTGGAATATCGGATTGACACTCCAGAATCAAAGCCCAATCACATTCTCGAAGAAATTGTTTGGAACAAAGAAAACGAAGTCGATCAAATGCGGGAGAAGCTGTCTCTGGCTGAAATGCAGAAGAAACTAGCTCATGTGCCCGCGACCCGTGATTTTGTGGCGGCCTTACGATCGGGAAAAACATCGCCCGCCGTTATTGCCGAAGTCAAAAAAGCATCTCCCAGTCAAGGTGTGATTCGAGCAGATTTCGATCCCGTTGCGATCGCAAAATCTTATGAACTTGGCGGGGCATCGTGTTTGTCGGTACTAACCGATGCAAAATTTTTTCAGGGAAGCTTTGAAAACCTAAGTCGAATTCGCAGCGCTGTAGACTTGCCGCTGTTGTGCAAAGATTTTATTTTGTACGCATACCAAATCTGTTGGGCCAGAGTTCAAGGGGCTGATGCGGTATTGTTAATTGCGGCGATTTTGCCCGATGAAGATTTGCAGTCGTTTTTGAAGATTGCTAAAAAGTTGGGGATGGCGGCATTAGTCGAAGTACATGATCTAGCCGAGTTCGATCGAGCTTTAGCCTTAGAGGGTGTGGAGCTAATTGGGGTTAATAATCGCGATCTTAAGGACTTCTCTGTCAATATTAATCTTACGGGTGAACTCGTGGCCGCACGACAAGAAGCAATTAAGGCGAAAAATATTATCCTGGTGGGAGAATCTGGAATTCATACCGCTAACGACCTAAAAACGATCGCAACTGCTGGAGCAACTGCTGTTTTGATTGGGGAATCATTCATGAGACAAAGCGATCCGGGGCAAGCTTTATCGGAACTTTTGGCAAGCTGATACAGCTATAGAATCTTAAGGACTTACTAAACTTAAGATTATTTCGATTAGAGTTATTTCAAGTCACGATCGAATTTAACGCCCTAAATTTAAGATTCTGAATTTAACGTTCATTTCATTTCCCTATAATAGGAGTATGTTCTACGATGTCAGTCCCTTTGCCGTCTCATATTCCAGTCCCTTTGCCGTCTCATGTTCATTACGAGATTTTGCTACAAATGTTGGAGCGCCAGTCTTTGTTTGCGACCAATGACCATCCTCGTCAACGAGCACAGGTTCAGCAGTTGATTATCATGTTACGAAAAGCACTGACCCAACAAAAACAAATAGAAGAAGACCTCGAACGCCTCCATATTCCCGTGGAGTATCGATGGTCAATCAATCAAGATGCTCCTTCACCTAGCGAGTCGATCGCTCCGAACCATGGCGGAACTCCCTGAATCCATGCCATTAGAAATAGTCTTAGATAAGACAAGCGAGGATAGTCATCAATCATCGTCATTATTAGAGTGTGAATTGCTGCCAGAACAACTTTTAGAAGATCTGACGGCTTCCATGGAACTGATTCAACATCAAGCCGATCGGATTGCTCAATTAGAAAGAGCATTGGATCAAACCTTAGGGCAGGTTCACGATGTCCGATCGCAACTTGTGCGTCAAGAATGGATTGAAGAACAACTCGCAGCCACCGAAGAGTTTGCGAATGTTCAACAGCAGGCGATTTTGCATTTGAAAGGTCGGATTGACGATCGCACACCAGAGGTTGGAACTAGTGTTGAAACGACCGTAGTCGGGAAGCAAATTGATATTAGCGCCACACCATCGGCTCGATTGGAAGTGCGTTATGTTCAAGCTCAACAACAAATTCAGGCCCTTTCACAAAAACTACGAGAAGACTCAATTCAATCAGCGACCTTGCCAGAAATGACAGACGCAGAACGGGAAGAAGCGTGGTGGCGGGAACAATTAGTAACCTTGGAAGTTGAATTAGCTAAACATCTACAAACCCAGGCATTTCTTCAACAAGCTTGTACTGAAATGGAACACGATCGAGATTTAGATCAACGTCGTATTCTAGAGCTAGGAAATCAATCGACTGAAATGCAAGAACAAATCTTGCGTCAAGCTCAGCAATCTAGTGAATACGAGGCGGCCATTCAACATTGGAAAGATCGGTTTTATCAACTTCAAAATCAAATGCTGAGTATTCTGGAACTGTACGATCAACTCAGTGAACCGATTCCTGAGGCGATCGCCAATCTCCTCAATTCATTACCGCAGCCAACGGCTTCTGAACAAATGCAAAGTCTTCGCCGAGCCTTGCCCCGCCGTAGTGATTTGCCGGAATTTTTACAGCGCCGACTCGGTACCCGGAAGAATTAGGATTAGTATGGATATACATGCACGGTTTAATGATAATTCATTAAATATATTAGTAATTTTAAATATTAACAATCATTTAGCTGTCGCACAATTGTTTTAAACGTAGGTCGTAGGAATGAATTTGATTGTAGACATGATTCTTGTAATTGTCGCAATATCAAGGTCAGTTCATTCTCCAGACATCGATCGAGTAAATCTTCCAACAAACATCCAAACGCCCGCACTTCTAATTGTTCTAATTTAAGACCGAGCGCCGATCCGGGTTCATAGAACGAAGCCGCTCCAAAATCACTCAATACTGCCTTACCCGATCGATCGACTAAAATATTGTGGGCATAAAGATCGCCGTGGGAAATTCCCCGATCGTGCAAATGATTGGCAGCAGAGGCAATACCTTGAGCAATCTTTAGAATGAGGAATGGTGTAAAAGTCTGATGGCGCTCAAAAGTATCTCTTGTACAGGATTCAAAATTTGGCGGGCCACCCAAGATTTCAAATCCCTTATCTAGTAATGGCAAGACCAATCCACGCTGGCCCGACGGATGATCTGCAATTTGCCCCAAGACTCCCACTAGATTTTCATGGGAACCTGCGGCTAAACATGCCTGCATTTCACTTTCGGGCAAACCATCACTCGTAACAGTACCCTTAAAAAGCTTCACCGCTATATCCAATGGGATTCTATTCGTTTGCCAAATAGCCGAATAAATTATCCCAGATGCACCTTCACCTAATTGATTCCCTATGGTCAAATCTCGCCACAGAATATCTATTGGAGTCTGTGATTTAAATGATTGTTCTAAATTTCCTCCAAATGCTAACCAACTCAATTTCGGCAACGTCAGTAACCACTCTGGCAAGGCATCTAATTGATTTGCCGCCAACCGAATCAATTCTAAATTTGTACAATTAATCATCTCATCGGGTAATGTTTTTAATTGATTTCCAGCTAACATTAGCTTTTGCAAAGACTTAAGTTTTCCGATTTCTGGTGGCAATTCTTCAATCGCGTTATCAGTCAATATCAACCAGCGTAACAATGGTGGAAGTGATGCACCTGAAACAATCCGAATTTGATTCGCTTTAAACCCAACCATCGACAATTGTGAACAGCGCCCCAGTACTTCAGGTAAATGATCAAACTCATTTTCGGAAAGAAACAAAATCTTCAAATTCTGAAGCCGATCGAAATCATCCGGCAACGATCGCAATCGATTATTTGATAAATCTAGCACTTCTAAAGTCGGGGCTAATTCTAAAATTTCAAGGGGAAATTCGGTTAAATCAGCGACGATCTTGATTTTCTGTGAGGCTTTAAGCTGACCAGATCGTAATTGGGACAGTACTTCTAGTGACATAAATAAATAGACTAGCTGATCAATTTTCAGGAATAATAGAAACAAATCCCCTTTGCAAGGACTCGAACCCATGGCAGGCCCATCTCCAACCCTAGCACCCCAAGAACGCGAAAACCTAGCAGCATCGCAGGACTATCTTCAATGCACCAGCCTGCCAGACGTTTGGGCGATCGCAGCCCGCAAATTTGCCAACACTACTGCCGTTTGCGACACCCACCGGGAACCCGAAGTTCGGATGACTTACGGTCAACTGCATCAACAAATGCAACGGTTTGCCGCAGGATTGCAATCCCTCGGTATTGTTCCAACGGCTGAATTCTACCCCACTCGTATTGCGCTGTTTTCCGACAATCAACCGAGGTGGCTAGTTGCAGATCAAGGCATTATGTTGGCTGGGGCCGCCAATGTGGTGCGAAGTGCTCAGGCAGATATTCAAGAATTGTTGTACATTTTAAAAAATAGTGAAGCCGTTGCCCTAATCGTTGAAGATTTAGCACTACTGAAAAAACTCCGCTCGGGTTTGGATGATTTTGCTCTTAAATTTATTGTTCTATTGTCAGATGAAACGACACCAAATGACTCCGATCGGACTATTTATAACTTCTCCCAAATTTTGGCACTAGCTCCAAATGTTGAACTCATTCCCCATGGGTTCGATCGGGACCAGTTGGCGACACTAATGTATACGTCTGGCACTTCAGGAATGCCGAAGGGGGTAATGCTTACCCATGGTAATTTGATTCATCAACTGAATACAGCATCTTGCGTATTATTATTGAATGAAGGCGATCGGGTGATGAGTATTTTACCCATTTGGCATACCTATGAACGGACCTTTGAATACTTCATTTTTTCGCGAGGTTGCACTCAATTTTATACTAATATTCGCTATGTTAAAAAAGACCTAAAGGAGCATCAACCCAAATATATGGTCGGAGTTCCACGTCTTTGGGAATCTATTTATGAAGGCATTCAGAAGCAATTTCGAGATCAACCCGCAGATAAGCAAAAACTGGTCAATCGCTTCCTTGGGGCTAGTCTAACGTACATCAACAGCAAACGAACACTACAAAATTTACATTTAGACAATTTGAATCCCAGTGCTGTAGATAAACTCATTTCAGCGATCAAACTCCCATTCTTTTGGGTATTTCATAAAATCGGTGACAAGTTAGTTTATTCTAAAATTCGATCGGGCATTGGCAATATTCAATATGTAGTCAGCGGTGGCGGATCGATCGCAGATCATTTGGAAGATTTCTTTGAAATTATTGGGGTTGAAGTTTTAGGCGGCTATGGCTTAACCGAAACATCGCCCATTACTCACGTTCGTCGGCCTTGGCGAAACCTACGCGGTTCGGACGGTCAACCGTTAATGTATACCGAAACAAAAATTGTCGATTTCGACTCGCACCAACCTGTTGGAACTGGGAAAAAAGGGATTGTTCTTTTACGCGGTCCCCAAATTATGAAGGGCTATTTTAATAATCCTGAAGCCACTCGTAAAGCGATCGACCCCGACGGTTGGTTTGATTCGGGTGATTTGGGCTATGTCACGGAATGGGGAGATTTGGTTTTAACTGGGCGTGCTAAGGATACAATTGTACTTAGTAATGGTGAGAATATTGAACCGCTGCCGATCGAAAATGCCTGTCTTCGTAGTCCATATATCGATCAGATTATGTTGGTCGGTCAAGATAAAAAAACGATCGGCGCTTTGATTGTCCCTAACCTTGATGAACTTCAGCAATGGTCTGCTCAAAAGGGTTACAGCGGAGATGTTGATTTGTCTAGCCAACCCGTTCAGGATTTGTTTAAAACAGAACTGCTTCATCGGGTAAAAGACCGCGCAGGCTACCGTCCAGACGATCGGATTGCAGGGTTCCGACTACTGAGTGAGCCATTTACGGTAGAAAACGGTCTACTGACTCAGACGTTGAAGGTTCGGCGAAATGTGGTCATGGAGCAATATGCGGCTATCATAAACGAG
>JAYUEU010000138.1:0-11294 GCA_043739065.1 Synechococcales cyanobacterium
CCCAACTCTACTTCGATCTCTTTTACTGGCGGGCCTTTGGCTTGCTTTTGTGACCTATGCCTTTGGGTTTGCTCCGCCGGATTCTCCTGATACGATGGATTTGATTCTTAGACTTTCCAGTGGAAAATTTGATGGTGTAAATCCATTAGTGGTGAATTTGTTTAATATTATGGGGGTTTTGCCGTTAATGTATTGTTGTTTACTATATAGCGATGGCCGTGGGCAGAAACTTCCGGCTTGGGCATTCAGTGCGGGATCTTTTGCATTGGGAGCATTTGCATTATTGCCCTATTTGATTTTTCGCCGGGATAATCCAACATTCATTGGCCAAAAGAATTGGATTATTAAACTCTGGGATTCAAAAATTACGGCGAGTTTGATTGGGGCTGCGGCATTGACGTTATTGTTTTTAGGATTAACTCAAGGGGATTGGGTTGATTTTGGAATGCAGTGGCGATCGAATCGATTTATTCATGTCATGAGTTTAGATTTTTGCCTATTGTCCTGTTTGTTTCCGACATTAATCAAAGATGATATGGCGCGGCGTGGCTGGGTGAATGATCAAGTATTTTGGTTGGTGTCATTGGTGCCATTGTTAGGACCGCTGGTTTATTTGATTGTGCGGCCATCATTATCGGAGTCGAAACCATTGAAATCGGGATTGAGCGAGGGTTGAGTCTATTGCCTAAATAGTCCTCAGTGGGATTATGAGAAGAGTCATCTGAGTAGGTTTATGGAGCGTTTAGGTGATTTATTGAATTACGATCGGTATTGGATTGATTTAGCAATTGATGTTCAGACTCGGGCTGAGTATTATGGTTTGCTGTCTTCTGATGAGTGCGATCGGGCTGCGCGATTGTTAAATCTACAACATCAAAATGATTTTATTGCGGCGCGGGGTGCGTTGCGATCGAAGCTTGCTCAATATACTAATTGTTCCCCGAAAGCCTTGCGATTTAGTTATGGCAATTATGGAAAACCTCAATTAGTAGATTATCCAAATTTGCAATTTAATTTAGCTCATTCTAATGGGCGAGCATTGATTGTGGTGTCTGAGACGGCGGTTGTGGGAGTTGATTTGGAAAAGGTCCGATCGGTGCCGAAACTTTTGGCATTGGCGCAACGTTTTTTTAAACCATCAGAATATGAGACGATCGTAGCCTTACCCGAGTCATTACAGCCTGAACAATTCTTTGCCTATTGGACTTGTAAGGAAGCCTATCTGAAAGCAATCGGAGTTGGATTGAGCCAGATTTCTAATTTAGAATTACATATTGATCAATCGATCGTGACAGTCGTGAAATCGCCATGCGATCGGAACTTTAACATAACTCGATTTGATTTGAGTAGTTTAGATTCGACTATGATGGTATACGATCGGCCAGAAGACATAGGGTTCATGGGCGCAGTGGCGATAGAATTTCCTTAAATTTATTGATTATAAAATGTAAGTTAAATTAATTTAAACTAGATTCAGATTGTTTTACCCACATAGCTAGGCCACCCCCTCGACCTCGTGCAGCAATAAATCTATCTGTCACGGCAAAAAATGCAAAAAATGGAAGTTTTCCGATCGAAATATCTTGAAATTTTTGGTTTGTTCTAGAACTGGGAACAGCACCTTCATACACTCGTTGTCCTAATGCAGTGATTTCAAGTCGTGTAAAATCAAACCCTAATAAGTTCTTTTTTGATTCAAATCGAGCAGGGCCAGTAAATTTGAGTTGAATCAGGCCGATCGTAATTTTATTTGTCACGCAAAGGGGTGCAGAATCATTCATATCGCTACGCTGAAATCCGATTTGTGCGGGCAAAAATGATGGCAGGAAAAAGCCTCGCAGTCGTTTAGAGATTAGGTTTACCTTTCCGGCTGAAACAAAGTGCAGTCGCCAATTGCCCAACAAATCAGATTCTGTGAATTGAGTCCGGGTGTGTCGAATGGATTTTTCGGTTTGCAAAAGAGCCATCACGGTTGCCGCCGCTGTAGGTCGTAGCGATGTTCCGACAGCAGCCGTTAAAACTGATTCTGCATCCATCAATTCCATCATTATATATTCCTATTCAAAATCTTTAGTTTATTCTACTGCTTAATTTGACGAAACTAAGCTTCTCCCATTTTAGGATTTAATCTTATGAATATCAGACGAATCAAACTGTTCCGTTGAGGGAATGAGACAATTTTAACTTCACAAAGCTTAGGATTTTGTTTAAAATTGGGAATGCCGCTATTCTTAATCAGTAGGGTTTTTCTGAATATCGTGACTATTGTTTTTACCGATCGCCTCTCTCACCAAGATCGTCTAGAGCCGACCTCAACCCTTTCGCTTACCGCCGAAGAGCGGACTCAGATTGCTTTACAGGGTTATTCGGATCAGGGATTGCCTATTGCTCTTAAACTGGCCCGAGGGACAATTCTCCAAGAAGGTGACTGGCTTAGAGCCTCTACTGGAGAATTAATACAAGTTTTAGCGAAAAAAGAATTTGTCCTCACCATCACTTCTCTTTTCCCCCTCGCACTCCTACAAGCAGCCTATCATCTCGGCAACCGTCGTATTGCTCTAGAGATAACCACCACTCACCTTCGTATTCTTCCAGATAACCGTATAAAACAGCTTCTAGAACATCGAGGACTCACCATCACCGAAGAGGTTGCCCCATTCCAACCTGAGATTCATATCTAGGTATTCTTTCCAGGCGTTTGAAGATAGGCAATATATCCGTTCTCAGTCGGTTCGATACGCACGATTGAGCCGTCTTCTAGCCGCATTACAATCCCTTGCAATGGTTCCATGTGAATCGTTTGGTTTAGGAGTGCTGCCAACCCTAACGCCTGCAATGTCGCCGTTGCAAGAGATTCTAACTGACGTGATGTGACGATCGGGAATCCCGCCGTATCAAATTTACCTATACAAATTAGAGTGTTTTCATCGTCATTAAATTGAGAGAATTCTTCATCCATAATAAATTATTCATTTCAAAAAAGATTATATTATTTAATAGACTTCATCGAAAATAACTGAAATCCTTGCTGAATAAGAGTTGCAGTTCTAGAGCAAAATCGCCTAAAATCCTTGCAGTACAAGCTGTTGAGATGGTTTTCGCCAATCTTATTTCCGATAAAGTCTAATAGGCTATTATTCCCCACTGTTGTCATAGATTAACATTCTCAATTTATCAACATTAGTGAATGCATTTAGCTAATTTAACGAAATGGTGGAGAATACATCAGACCACCTTTATTCCACAAGTCATTCTGGCCACGAGGTAGATTCAGTGGCGTTTTACTGCCGAGATTTCGATCGTAAATTTCCCCATAATTTCCTACTTGCCGAATCATCCGAACCACAAAATCATTAGACAATCCCAATCCTTTCCCTAAATCTCCCTCAACGCCCAACAATCGACGGACCGTTGGATCCTTACTTTGTAATTTCTGATCAATATTTTGGGAAGTGATTCCGAGTTCTTCAGCCTCAATTAGGCCATAAATAGTCCATTTAATTAAGTCCTGCCAACGTGAATCACCATCGGCCACAGCGGGCGCTAAAGGTTCTTTAGAGAGTGCATCTGCAAGTACACTGTGATCATCGGGTTTTGCGAGCTTAGTGCGGCGGGAAATCAATTGCGATCGATCGGCTGTAACCCCTTCGCAGCGGCCTTCGGAATAAGCACTGAACACCGTATTAATTTCCTCAAATACGATCGGCTTGAAGGGAATATTACGTTTTCGCATTTGGTCCGTCAGGTTTTGTTCAGTCGTTGTCCCAATTTGAATACAGATTGATTTGTTTTTTAAATCTTCTAATTCTTTAATCTTTTCGCTCTTTCGGACCATAATGGCTTGACTATCATAAAAGACTACAGGCCCGAACTCTAATCCCACGCTAGTATCCCGGCTCATACTCCAAGTGGTATTACGACTGAGAATATCAATTTCCCCGGTTTGTAAGGCAGTGAATCGTTCCTTTGCATTCAAATTCCGAAATTCCACAGCTTTTGCATCATTAAATATTGCCGCTGCGATCGCTCGACAAATATCCACATCCAGCCCCACATAGTCACCATTGGATTGTACAAAACTAAATCCCGGCAACTCCCCACTCACTCCACATTGCAACTCTCCACGAGCTAGCACAATCCCCATCTGATTGCGCTGTTGACCACCACCTATCACTTCACCTTCAGTTTCGGCCCCGCAACCCGTTAGTCCGAGCAGCAGGATGAATGCTAAAGGTTTGATTGGGCTGAGCCAATCTAAAACATTTTTTTTTTGGCTAGGCATGGTGATTCTGGGGAGGATTAGACTTATTCTAATACCAAACCCTCTGCGAAATACATCTCCAGAATCATATCTCTACAATTACTATGCAATTTGCCGATCGTATCACACCCTTACAACAGAACGTTTTTGCCGATATCGATCGGGCTAAAGCTCGTGTCAAACAATCGGGTTTACCTATTATTGATTTATCCCTTGCCTCATCAGATTTACCCACAAGTCCTGATATTTTAAATACGATCGCCAACTCGCTCCAAGACCCCAGCACCCACGGCTATTTACTTTTCAATGGCACTCAAGATTTTCGTCAAGCGGCGGCGAAATGGTATGAAAAGAAATTTGGAATTACGATCGATTCTGAGACTGAAGTACTCCCGTTGATTGGTTCTCAAGAAGGTACGGCACATTTACCATTGGCGATCTTGAATCCGGGAGACTATGCCTTACTTCTCGATCCCGGTTATCCATCCCATTCTGGTGGAGTTCATCTTGCGGGCGGACATATTCATGCAATGCCCATTACGGCTGAAACAAATTTTCTTCCTATATTTCAAGACATTCCACCCGATATTTTAAACCGTTCTCGCATGATGGTTCTCAGCTATCCCCACAACCCGACCAGTGCGATCGCGCCACTTTCTTTTTTCCAGGATGCTGTAAAGTTTTGCCAAAATCATAATTTAGTTCTGGTGCATGATTTCCCTTACGTTGATTTAATATTTACCAATGATTTGGTGCCTTCAGTATTCCAAGCTGATATCAATAAATCCTGTTCTATTGAATTATTTACATTGTCTAAAAGCTACAATATGGGCGGGTTTCGTATTGGATTTGCGATCGGGAATCCCCAACTCATTCAAGCCCTACGTCAGATCAAAGCTACCGTAGATTTCAATCAATATCGTGGGATTTTGAATGCGGCAAGTTTAGCCCTAACAGGTCAACAAGATGATGTTCTTAATACTGTAGAAATTTTCAGAAAACGATCGATTGCCTTTGTAAATGGGATGAATACGATCGGTTGGGAGGTTTCAATGCCTGATGCGGCTATGTATATTTGGACAAAACTTCCCGATCGAGTGAATGAATACTATTCACAACAGTCAATGAAATTTTGTATTGATTTAATGGAAACGACAGGTGTGATTGCGTCGCCTGGAATTGGCTTTGGAGAGGCAGGGGAAGGCTATGTTCGGTTTGCGATGGTATGCGAGGTGGAGATTTTGAAGATAGCGATCGATCGAATTGGGCAGTTTCTTGACAAAATGATAAAATAAAAGCTCCCAACGGGTCATTAATGATGTCGCAGTTAACGCTTCAAACTACAAATGATGGTCTCGATCGAATTCACTGGACGATCACACATTAGGGCCAAGCTTTAGACTCATTATCCTAAATTCATAGAAGATATTCATTCTCTTCTACGATCGATTTACGTGAATCCGCCAAAACATTATTAACTTGCGCTCCAATCAACATAGCAAAAGCACTAAGATATAGCCATAATAGTAAAATCATCACCGCTCCAACGGCACCATAGACTTGATTGTAATTGCCAAAATTAATTACATAAAACCGAAACCCACTTGAGACTACTGCCCATAATCCCGTTGACACCAAGGCTCCCGGTAAAATTGGTACATTTTTTCGGCTGGGACCATAGCGATAGATAAAACATAATGTTGCCATAATGATCGCCAATGACAAAGGGCGACTGAGTAATTGCCAAATCAGAAGGATCATCGGTGCAAACAAACCACTTTGCCCTGCAACTAATTGCACACTTAGATCCCCAATAAACACTGTCACGATCGCTCCTAACAACAATACCAATGTGCCAAGACTCAACGTTATCGCTACTAATTTCGCTTGCCAAAAGGGGCGATAACGACGTTTAGGAATACGATGAATTTGGTCCAGTGCACCCATGATAGAACTCATGACGCTGGATGAAATCCAAATGGCTAAGACAAAGCTTAATGAGAATAATCCTTGATTAGATGTTCCGCGTAATTCATCAATTACAATTCGTACCAGTGTTATCGCCTCTTCAGGAACTACACCATTAAAATTTTGTATGATTTCTCGAAATTGATCTTTAGGTAAATTCAACGTCCCGATCGCTGTTAGTAAGGTTAGAATCGCTGGAAATAATGAAAAAATTGCATTGTAAGCAATCTCCGCTGATAATCCTGCAATCCGATTATTCATGCCGCGCCGAATCACGATCGCAATACGTTGAAATTGAAGCAGTCGAAAAAATGTCTTCATTAATCGAATCATTCCTTTATTCCAGTGAAATCGACTCCAGTGAAATCAGCAATCACTTGAGCTAGACCAAATGTAACCTGCGCAAACCTGTTGTAATCTAAATTGTCGGGGCGATCGTTACTTTGGTGATAGTGCGGATCGCGATAATTTGCCGTATCTGTCACCATAATGGCAGGATATCCCATTTGCCAAAATGACCAATGATCAGATGAACCGACTCCGGGAACAAAGTTGGGTAATGCTGTACCTTCGGATGGGAATTTGGTGTTAAGTCGGAAGTCATGAATCGCTGTACGAACTACTTTTCGTGAATCTACATTACCAATAAAGCTAATGAAATTTCCCACAGACGGATAGAACAAACTCAATGGAGCAGGATAAGGCTGACTATTCGGCCGATCGGTGTAGTAACCCAAACTTTCTAAACTAAACATAGCCATGATTATTTCACCCTTTGCCTTCCCTTGTTTAGCATAGACTAAGCTGCCCATATTTTCAGTTCGAGCAAAAGGCTGTTCCTCATTTACAAAATGAACAAAACGTAAGGTGCGAGCAGGTTTAGTTTTTGAAAAAAGTTTAGCGAGTTCGAGCGTTGCTGCCGTTCCCGAAGCATTATCATTTGCACCTGGACTAAGCGGTACAGAATCATAGTGAGCACCAATTAAAATAATTTGATCAGGCCGATTGCTCCCTCTAATCTCCGCTTCAAGATTTTCAAAGTCTTTACCCTCAATTTGATATCTATTGCGGCGAATTGTATAGCCTGCCGTATTCAGTTCAGTTTCTAGAAATTTCACCGTTTTTTGAAGTCCCTCATAGTTCAAAGAATTCCGCTGCCCGATCGTCCCAGACAACATTTCCACATCCGCTCGCAGTGCATTCCGTAATTGTTCTTCAGCACTACTGAGCATCGGTAAAGTTCCTTGATAGGATATTCCTGGCATCCAAATCATTAGAAAGTAAACGATCGCGAAAATAAGAGTAAGAATTCCAGTGAGAATTGGGATGAAAATTTTGATAGTACTAGTCATAAGTTGCATCTTTATAATTTAAATCTCGAATAAATTCAGATTAATCTGACTAATTCTACTAGCACGGCAGCGCAATCAATACAAGACAGTAGTTTTAGAAGGCTATCTTATTCAGGAATTAATATACCTCTTCTCACCCTTAAGGTAGATTACATGATTAGTTTACTAAATTTAATTTTTGGAACTTAAATAGTCTAATACAATACCTATACAAAGTGACTTTGAATGTATTTAAATGCATCAAATCATGTTGTTTTTTGAATTAAGGAATTAAGATGATAACTACGAAGAACCTATTTTTAACCCACCTCGGTGTAGCGACAGTAGCGGTGACGACGATCGGTAATGTACAACCTACGATCTCTGCAATGGATGCAACCACGACTCCCCAGGCAATGCCACAACTCAGCTCCGATGTATTCCCTAAGACGACATGTAAACTTGCCCTCATAGCTCAAGCTGAAAATGCTGTGACCTATGGCAAAGAACAAATAATTGGTCGGGTGTACAGTGTGTTGGGTAACAATGTGTACATGGAATTAGACGATGGTTCAACGCACATTGAGAATTTGACGATATGGGAACGCGGTAAATTGGGTAACATCATTGGTCGTCGTCTTGTCGTCACTCCCTACTATTGCAACCGTGCCAATCTTGACACTACGCTGTATTTCACTCCAGCAACTCCTATTCCAGTGCCTCCATTGGTTTTCAGCAGCCCAACAACTGACACCCCACCGTTGACTCCGAGAGAAGATGCGCCCGTCCGTTTGGCTCCATCTGAGATTATTCCTCAAACTTGGTAGTATCCAGATTTTGGATTGCTGTCTGAATTGATCAAAAAATGGGGAACCTATCAATCGCGATTGGATTCCCTATTTTTATGGGTATAGTTATTTAGAAATATCTCTATTGATAGATAGAATTCATGTTTAATTGGGCATGAATTAGATTGCGTTATTTTTTGTTATTGGAGAGCATGAGGCTATGCAGATGATACGTTTTGGGTTGACAGCGACTATTTTTTTGTTGGGATTGAGCGGACGAGCGATCGCCCAGAATGCACCGATTGTGTTGCCTATTGATCCCGCCGCGCCATTAACTGCTCCACCGACGACTCCACTCGGAACCCCACTCCCAACCGTTTCTCCGAACACTCCAGAACTGATTGTAGTGCCCACTCCAAAAGTGATTGTGCCGTCTCCTGTTGCTCCGGCGGAAGAGGCTGTTCGTTTGGTGGTGCAGCGTAGTAAGCGACAAGTTTTGGTTTATCGCGGTACAACCGTGTTGGCAAAGTATCCGATTGCTGTGGGAAAAACGGGTTGGGAAACTCCGATCGGGGACTTTAAAGTTTTAACCAAGGAAGAAAACCCAATTTTCAAGAGCTTTATGACTGGAATGATTATTGAAGCAGGGCCAGATAATCCTTTAGGAGTAAGGTGGATTGGGATTTGGACCGATGGGAAGACGCAGTTAGGATTTCATGGAACGGACCAGCCGGAGTTGGTGGGAAAGGCAGTATCTCATGGTTGTATGCGGATGAACAATAAGGATGTGGTGGCATTGTACAAATTTGTGGAAGTGGGAACCGCAGTTACGGTCGAAAAGTAGTAATTTGAGTCGATACGAGATCAATGCTTGAATCAATGATTGAGTATTCAGGAATTATACGATCGGCATACTCATGCAAGAGCATTTAAAAAGTCCTTTCGTAGATATCAAAAAACCCGATCCCCCTAACCCATCTTAGTCAGGGGGAACTAGAAAAAAGAGTAATCTAAGATTTAACTAATAGTCTCTCTTTTCAAGGAGGATTTAGGGGATCGGGCATCAATCATCACAACCCTAGACTTTTTACACATTTTTTATCAATAATTTTAAAGGCCGATTCAGAAACAATTTATCGTTTATCGATCGCGTTGTAATACCATTAATTCCTGAATTCCCGATTCAGCCAAATTCAAAATCGCATCTAATTGCGATCGGGTGAAACTCCCAGCCTCAGCCGTGCCTTGAACTTCAATAATTCCACCTAACTCATTCATCACAATATTAGAATCAATATCTGCTCGAACATCTTCAAGATAGTTCAAATCTAGAAAGGCCTCGCTATCAATTAGTCCAACCGAAATTGCTGCAACTTGATGAATCAATGGCGATTTTGTTAGTAAACCTTTATGAATCAAGACATCGATCGCATCTTGTAGTGCGACATAAGCGCCCGTAATTGCCGTGGTTCTCGTACCTCCGTCAGCCTGCAATACATCGCAGTCGATAATGACCGTGCGTTCGCCAAGTAACTCCATATCAAGGGTCGATCGTAAACTCCGGCCAATCAAGCGTTGGATTTCTTGGGTACGCCCCGATAGCTTCATGGTTTCGCGTTTGTTGCGATCGTGTGTGGATCCCGGCAACATGCGATATTCTGCGGACAGCCAGCCGCGTCCTTGTTTCGCCATCCAGCGCGGAACTTGTTCTTCAATACTGACGGTGCAGAGAACATGAGAATCGCCACATTTTGCTAGAACCGATCCAGCGGAATGTTTGGTGAATTGATGAATAAATTCGATCGGGCGAAGTTGATTGGGGGTACGATCGTCGGGGCGTTGCCAAGTCATATAAAATCCTACTGCACTAAGTTTTTTAGAGAATTTTTCAGCAAGTTCTCTAGCTAGCATACGCGTAGATCGATCGTTTTGCGGGGAAGATATTATGATAAAGAGTATAAATGAACTATTGACGCTTGTCCGTATCTAGTGTTTGATAAGCAGCATTAACTGCATTATGCACTAAATCCATGAAATCCATCAAGAGCCTGTAGCTTGTCCTGAGTGATGGTGAAAGGCGTTGTCAAGTTCTATTCTAAAGAGTGTCTTATGGTGTCTCAATTACAGCGCTCATCGGTTCCTGGAACTTCTCGATCGTCGTTGACAGTGGGTGGAACGTCGATTCGATCCTCTTTTAGTTTAACGCCTCTGAATTTGACCATTGAAGGCGCAGTTCAAGTTTTCACCTCATCCCACCGCAGCTTTTTCACCTCCGTTATGGCCCAAGCGTTACGGATTTCGGGACAAGGAACGCCTGTATTAATCGTACAATTCATGAAGGGCGGCATTGGTCAAGGATTCGATCGGCCCATGCAGTTTGGTCAAAATTTAGACTGGGTGCGGTGTGATTTACCGCGATGTTTAGATACGCCGCAGGTGACGGATGAGGAAGCACGATCGGTCGTAGATCTGTGGCAACATACAAAACGTGTGATTTCGGAAGGTCGCTATGAAATGGTTGTTCTAGATGAATTGAGTCTGGCGATACAATTTGGATTGATTGCAGCAGGAGAAGTGCTAGACTTCATTCGCAAGCGCCCGAAACAAGTGGAAGTGATTTTGACGGGTCCAGATATGCCAGATGTAATCTTGGATGTCGCAGACCAAATAACAGAATTACGTCGCAATACTCAGGGTTAGATTAGTTTTTCACATTATTAGCCATCATGATTAAGAATGACATTTGGATTACAGAAAAAGCAAATCAGGGAATGATCCAGCCCTTTCACCCGGAATTAATCCGTCGGGTGAATGATGCACCAGTGATTTCCTATGGTTTGAGTAGTTATGGTTATGATTTACGGCTATCTGCGAGTGATTTTCGTATTTTCCGTCATATTCCTGGAACTGTTGTTGATCCTAAATGCTTTTCTTCTGAAAATCTCG
>JAYUEU010000139.1:0-4323 GCA_043739065.1 Synechococcales cyanobacterium
CAGAAATTTCTTTTAGCTGGATATCTCAAGCACAAGCTTATCGATCGCTATTTGAGGATTTACTTGAAACAGATCAGTAAAATAAATCTAGAGATAGCCGATCGCATAAACTCCTGATAAGACTACAATTTGAACATCAATAAATTCTTCAAGATCATACTTAACAGTTGAGGCTACCCCAATGAAGTTCAGTGACGTGATAGAACGATTAGGTGCTGTGAAAAGTTATGGCGATCCTAATCTAGAACTGAATGGCGTAGGGGCGATCGAAAACACAAAGCCCAGTCAGATTAGCTACATTGGCAGCGAGAAATTTGTCTCTTTCATTGCCACAACCCAGGCCAGTGCTTTAATACTGCCAAAGCATGATGAATTACAAGCCTATGTCACTTCACTTAAAATTGCTTGGATGGAAGTTCCAGACCCGCGATTAGCCTTTGCTCAAGCGATCGACCTCTTCTATACTCCCTACAAACCACCCATTCGCATTCATCCCACTGCTGTAATTGATCCCTCAGCCAAGATAGGAAACAATGCCTCGATCGGTGCGCATGTCGTGATTGAAGCAAATGTGACCGTAGGCGACGATGCCTGTATTCATCCAAATGTGGTGATTTATCCAGGGGTTTGCATTGGCGATCGCGTCACATTACATGCCAATTGCACTATTCAAGAACGATCGCAGCTTGGCGATGATTGCGTCATTAACAGTGGTGCGGTGATTGGTGGCGAAGGGTTTGGCTACGTACCGACAGCAGATGGCTGGGTCGCGATGCGGCAGTCGGGCTATGTAGTTCTAGAAGATAAAGTAGAAATTGGATGCAATTCAACGATCGATCGGCCTGCTGTGGGTGAAACTCGTCTTGGACGGGATACTAAGTTAGATAATCTAGTCCATATTGGCCATGGGACGATCATTGGTTCCGGTTGTGCCATGGCAGCACAAGTGGGGCTTGCCGGGGGCGTTACCGTTGGTGATGGGACGATTTTGGCGGGGCAAGTTGGAGTGGCTAATAATGCCAAAATTGGTAAAGGCGTCATTGCTTCATCAAAAACAGGTATTAATGGCACCATTAAAGATGGATTAGTGGTATCTGGAAGCCCTCCTGTTGATCATAGAACTTATCTAAAAATTTGCGCAATTTATAGCAAGATTCCTGACTTGTATCAAGATGTTCGTCGGTTGAAAAAACAAATAAAAGAATCGTAGTACTAGATAATCTGAAATATAGAATTTGGACTTTTATAAAACCTTAAATTCAATCTGTCTTTCAGAGCACTGAGAAGCAAGGAAATCTTTAATCAATAATTTCAACCACTCCTTGAGGCTAATGATTGTAAAACGATTTTATGGGAGTGAGTATGAATTTAACAAGATCTTTCTTGGCTTAACTCATTCCTTTCTTAATTACGGAGCATAGCCATCCGACTCGCTTTTGTAAGATCTTTCAAACTATTAATCTCCTGGGTTATTCCTCACCGATTGCAATAATCAATAAATCTTGATAAAGAATTAGTCTTAAAACTAAGCAGTGCAAAATTTTATGAAATCGATTATAGTGTAATGCAAGTAAGCACTTACATTATTTTAGGAGAGGTTTCCATTGAACCAGCGCACGGCTCAAACGCGCGATCGGTTACTCAAGGCGGCAGTTGAAGTGTTTTCCAGCGCCGGAATTGCTGGGGCAACGACCCGTGAAATTGCGCGGGTGGCGGGTGTTAACGAAGTGACATTATTTCGGCACTTCCAGAGCAAAGAGCAGCTATTAAGTGCCGTGGCCGAGCACATTACGACAGCCCAAACAGAGGTATTCGCCGATCCCTCAGAATGGACCGAGGATCTAACCGCAGCTTTAGGTCGTTACGCTCGCTTCCATGATGAAATTTTGGAAGAATATTCTGCCTTGGTCCGAATGTTCATTGGAGAAGCCGATCGACATCCTAAGGAAGCACTGCAAGTCCTACCGGAGTATTTCATGCCACTCCGGGTCAAGTTGATTGATTATCTCCAAGGCTGTGTTACCCAAGGTCGTGTGCGGGCTGATATTGATTTGCTCTTAGCGGTTGATCAATTCACCGGAATGCTGTTTGCCGGGATGCTTCGCCGCTACGTGATTCCGGTCGATCGGGGATACGGGCGCGATCGGTATGTCGCAAGCTGTGTCGATTTATTTGTACAGCATATTCAGACCAGACCCGATCGGACCTAAATTCTCAGCTCTAAATTTTCGACTTATTCCAAACAAGCATCTTAGTTAGATTTTAAAACCACCATGAAAAAAAATCAGTTGCGGGATTCTTCAACACATTTAAATAGCACTCTATCAGCCCCAACAAACACGCTGAAATCTCTTCCGAGAGCGAACGAGGCTTTAACTGAGTTGTCGCCATCCAATCACTCACCATCCGATCAATCAGTACTTGACCCAGCAGCACCGGATCAAGCAATCCCCGATAAATCACCATCATCGTTAACAAAGCAACGATTACCGTTAATTCTCGGTGGATTAATTCTGTTGGTTATAGGAGCAGTATTTGGTGGACGTTGGTGGCAGTTTCAGCAAACTCATGCGGAGACGGACAATGCCCAAATTCAAGGCCATCTCTCCCCGATCGCGGCCCGCATTTCTGCAACCGTCCAGAAGGTGCTAGTCAAAGAAGGCGATCACGTAGAAGCAGGACAGGATTTAGTAATTCTCGAAGATCAAGATCTGAGTCTGAAGGTGCAGATGGCCCAAGCCCAACTCGCCAACGCCAAAGCTCAACTAGCGGGTGCTCAGGATACCGTACGGATCACAAATCAAACTAATCCGACCCAAGTCGAACAGTCTCAAGCCAAACTCGCCGCAAGCGTAGCTGGGATTAATGCCGCCGAAGCCGTTGTCGCCCAAGCCCAGGCCCAAATCGCTACCCGTCAGGCCGCCATCACCCAAGCCCAAACCGCACTCAACAAAGCCGAAGCGGATTATGGTCGCTACAATTCCCTATATAAGGAAGGGGCCGTATCAGCACAACAAAACGACACCGCCCGGGCAGCCTACGAGAATGCCCAAGCCAGTTTAGTCGCAGCAACCCAGACCGTCCAGGAAGCCGAAGCCGGATTAGTCACCGCCAAAGCCCAACTGCAAACCAGCCGAGCCAATGCCAATGCTGCTAGTGGGCAAGTCAAGGAAACCCAGATTTCAGGGCAAAACGTGACGGTGCAGCAATCTCAACAAAAGCAAGCCCAAGCCCAGATTGCCCAAGCTGAAGCGACCTTAGCACTTGCCAAACAGCAAATTACCTACACGGTGATCAAAGCGCCGGTCAGTGGGGATGTTGGTCAACTGACCGCTCAAGTGGGTCAGAAGATTCAAACGGGTCAGCCATTACTGTCGATCGTGCCCCTACAGACCGATACGGTATATGTTGAAGCCAATTTTAAAGAAACAGCCTTAGGCCGACTAAAAGTAGGAAATCCTGCCAACGTTAAGGTCGATGCCTATCCTAATGAAACTTTTGTAGCTCATGTAGCTGGGATTAGTCCTGCGACAGGATCCAGTTATGCGTTGCTACCACCGGACAATGCCACAGGGAATTTCAATAAAGTGGTGCAGTGGGTGCCCGTGCGGTTGGTATTTGATCCGCAGTCTGATCCACAACATAAGCTCCGCCCTGGTCTTAACGTATCTGTGAGTGTTGATACGGTCAGGGTTGATGCGGTTAATGATGAACCGATCGATAAGTCGCCGATCGATAAGCCGACGAGCACAAAACCAACATCCACGATTAAACCGTAGGCATCTTTATGGCGACAAATACAGCTTTAGCACGATCGGATACGGGGTATATAGAAGGTCCGTTGAAATGGGCGATCGCCTTTACTGCGGCATTAGGCGCAATGCTAGAGGTGATTGATACCAGTATTGTGAACGTGGCGTTGACCGATATTCAAGCAACATTAGGGGCAACGGTAAGCGAAGTCGGCTGGGTCGTGACGGGGTATGCGATCGCGAATGTCGTGTTGATTCCGCTGTCGGCTTGGTTAGGCGATTTCTTTGGTAAAAAGAGTTACTTTGTATTTTCATTGATCGGCTTTACCTTGGCCTCAATGCTGTGTGGTTTTTCGGCAAACCTTCAAATGTTGGTGGTCGCCCGGATTCTCCAAGGGCTATGTGGTGGTGGATTGCTGGCGAAGGCTCAATCAATTTTGTTTGAAACATTTTCCCCCGCAGAACAGGGACTAGCCCAAGCGGTATTCGGGGTCGGAGTGATTGCTGGACCTGCGATCGGACCTACTTTAGGCGGATATTTGACTGATGGGTTGGGCTGGCGATGGATTTT
>JAYUEU010000140.1:0-2830 GCA_043739065.1 Synechococcales cyanobacterium
CCAGTCGCGAAGTCGGCTCAGTTTCCGCTTCATGTGTGGCTCCCGGATGCCATGGAAGGTCCGACCCCGATTTCGGCATTGATTCATGCGGCGACAATGGTAGCGGCGGGTGTGTTTTTGATCGCTCGGATGTTCCCAGTGTTTAGTCAGATTCCCATGGTGATGGATACGATTGCTTGGACGGGTGCTATTACGGCATTCATCGGCGCAACCACGGCCATCACCCAGAATGATATTAAAAAAGGCTTGGCCTATTCCACCATGTCTCAGTTGGGATATATGGTCCTAGCCATGGGCGTTGGGGCTTATAGTGCGGGCTTGTTTCACCTAGTGACTCATGCATTCTTTAAGGCGATGTTGTTCTTGGGGTCTGGCTCTGTGATTCATGGCATGGAAGAAGCCGTGGGCCACAATCCGGCTTACGCTCAAGATATGCGCCTTATGGGTGGATTACGGAAGTTGATGCCGATTACTGCGACGACCTTTTTGATTGGAACCTTGGCGATTTGTGGAATTCCACCGTTTGCTGGGTTTTGGTCGAAGGACGAAATTCTTCACCGTGCTTACGAAGCGAATCCCAATCTTTGGTTTATTGGTTTTGTGACAGCGGGAATTACGGCGTTCTATATGTTCCGCATGTATTTCCAGACTTTTGAGGGGGAATTGCGGGCGACTGATGCTGGGATTCTTAATATTATTGAGGGCGAACAGCTTCGGAAGATGGGCATTGCGGCAGGTCCGGGTGCTATGAATGCGAAGGAGTTGGGCGCAGTGGCAACGCTATCTCACGATGAGCACCATGGCGATCCCCACGAGTCTCCGTTGACCATGACTTTACCGTTGATGGTGTTGGCGATTCCTTCGATGTTTATTGGTCTATTGGGCACGCCCTTTGCCAATTATTTTGAAGCGTTTATCCATGCGCCGGGAGAAGTGTTTGTTCAGGAGCCTGTCGATTTGCCTGAATTCTTGATCATGGGCGGTAGTTCTGTGGGCATTGGTCTTGTGGGCATTTCGATCGCAATCCTGATGTATCTTCAGAAGAAAGTGGATCCGTCAGTTTGGGCCGATCGGCTGCCGACTTTGTATGCGCTCTCGAAAAATAAATGGTACTTCGATGAAATTTACGATGCGGTGTTTGTCCGTCCGTCTCGTCGTCTAGCACGTCAAGTGTTGGAGGTAGATTATAAAGTCGTGGATGGTGTGGTGAATCTAACCGGATTCCTAACCCTGTTCACGGGCGAAGGTCTGAAGTACATCGAAAACGGTCGAGCGCAGTTCTATGCCTTGATTGTGTTTGGGGCTGTCATTGTGTTTGTGATTGCTTCTGGATTTGCTTAAGTTAGTTTGATTTCAATTAACTAAAATACAAAAGCCGATCGTTTCTAGTTTGGGGCGATCGGCTTTTTATTGGAAATATTAGATATTCGATCGAAGATTGCTCTGAGCTATAAATGGAATAATTATTGCATTTGAAATAGAAACTGACGTACTTGTGATTTGCCGAATCAAACTTCGTAGTAATGGCTACTACTCCTAAAGTCACCATGATCCAACTTACTCCAGAATTTCTCAAGAAAAATGGCAATCCCGAATTTGTCGTATTGCCCTATGAAGAGTTTTGGCAGTTCAGCAATTACTAGAGGATTTGGAAGATTTGCAGGATTTGCGATAGGCGAAGGCAGAAGAAAAGGATGGGGTCACGGTCTCGATCGCAGATGTGAAAGTCATGCTGAATCTGTCTTAATTCTTACACAACAGATAGATTCACGATCGAAGTCTCCCCCATTGTCAACGTAACAAACATACCAAACGCCGATCGTGAACTCAAATGCCTAATAAAGATGACAATCGGGCGATCGGAGTCGTTTTAGATGCTGAAGGCGACGATTAAAAAAGTGATAATCCAACTTACAATAATCGTGAATTTGAGCATGAGTCAGCGCAATTGCCCAAGACCAAATGTGAGACACCTGAGTAAATGCCCTTAAACTCTCTAATTCCCAATTTTCCAATGGAGACAGCGTCTGATAGCCTGCCAAAAACGCCGATCGAACCTGAAGACTCACGCCGCCGAGTATAGCCACCTGAAAAAACTTTGCTACCTCAAACGCTCGCCAACCATAACCGCACTGATCAAAATCGAACATTGTTAACCGATCGTCCTGCGTGAAATGCACATTGCCACTATGGGGATCGCCCCAACACATTACCCAATGGGGAAACTCAGTCGGACTTTTTTCCAATTCTCTGAGTAACTGATCCGCCGTATCGACCAAATTAGCTCCGTCATATTGATGACCTGACATAAATGGCATGATGGTCTCGATCGATCGGGAAATTAAAAACTCCAACGTCAAATCAGATCGAGAAAACTGACTCTGAAATTTTGGTGTGGTTTGATGTAATTGAGCAATGGTTTTCCCTAAGGTGTAGCTTTGAGCTGGGTTCAAATCACCGATCGCAATACAACCGGGCGCATAGATAAACAAAGATGCATATCTGTTACCTTCCGGAGCCTGAATCGAAATCCACAATTTGTCATCCTTTGTCCTTAACGGATAAGCAACTGGAATCTGGGTCTGGCTCAAAAACTCTAGTAACTCCAACTCAAACGCAACTTCACACTGCGATCGCCAATGGGCATGGGAGACCCGCAATACATACTTCGCGGCCTGGGTTTCCACCAAATACACATCACTCAATCCCCGTCGCCAAAACTCACAGCTCAACACCACCCCAATCTCGTATTGAGAAAGTAGCTGCTGAGTTAAAGCTCCGCAGGAAAGTGTCGAATAGGTGACTGGGAACAGCATTGATGTCATAGGGC
>JAYUEU010000141.1:0-7238 GCA_043739065.1 Synechococcales cyanobacterium
TGGTGACTGCCAATAATGTTTTTTGATCTATGTCTTATTGAATAAGGGAATCTACGTAGTGTGTCGCGGTAGACTGAGCTTGTACTCAGAAACTTTAGACATGCTGCATACGGTACCCACCTGGTTTTGACCAGGTCTCAAACTGAGGTAAGACGGCACTGCGGTGGACTTTCAAAAAATTTAAGAACACCCTTGGTTGCATCAAGCGATCGAGGGTGTTTTTTATGAAATCTATAAAACAAGACGACCTGCGCGATCGATTTGGAGTGCAGTAGATGGATGAAGGCTACAAAAAAGGAAGGCAAATTACCTTCCTTTAAAATTGAGTTGCTAGAAGTAATAACTAGTAAGTTTCAACGTGCCAGCGTCCTTCTTTTTTCATCGATCGGACATAATCCTTCCACACGAGGCCTTCCTTAGTTGCTTCAGCACCCAGCGCTTCCTCAATTCCCGGCTCCATACCGCGCAATCCACAAATATAGGTGTGAGTTTTAGGATTTTTAATCATGTTCCATAACTCAACAGAATTCTCTGCCACCCGGTTTTGGATATACATCCGTCCGCCTTCGCTGTTTTTCTGTTCCCGGCTAATGGCATAGGTCAAGCGGAAATTGTCAGGATACTTGGTCTGCATCTCTTCTAATTCTTCCTTATAGAGGATATTCGCCGTCTGAGGAACACCAAAGACTAACCATGCCTTACCTTTGTAGCTGTTGTAGTCAGGATTAGCGGCCCGCTCATTATCTTTAAACATGCGCCAGAGATATGCACGCATCGGGGCAATGCCCGTTCCTGTCGCGAACATGATCACATTAGCGTCTTCTTCAGCAGGTAAGAGCATTTCCTTACCCGATGGTCCCGTGATTTGGACTGGATCGCCCGGTTTCAAGGCACAAAGGTAAGTGGAACAGACCCCTTTAATGGTCTCGCCCGCATCATTTTTGTATTCCAACTCGCGAACACAAAGAGAGACGGTCTTGTCATCAACATCATCGCCATGACGGGTGGATGCGATCGAATAAAGCCGCAACTTATTAGGCTTGCCTTTCGCATCATTTCCCGGTGGAATAATCCCGATGCTCTGACCTTCGACATACTCTAGCTCGCTGCCGGAAATATCAAATTTCAGGTGCTGAACAATGCCAACCCCGCCGTCTGAAACCAACGCTTCATTGGAAATCAACTTTCCTGTCAGCGGACTGTTGGGACGATAGATATTGACCTTGACATCTGCATGAGCTTTCTTTTTAGCAGGCGCAGCATCTTCTGTAGACGCAGCAGCAGGTGTAGATACGGCAGATGCAGCTACAGCAGGTGACGTAGAAGAAGTCATTAGCGGCACGTCTCCATTAAGCGGTGACACGTTGAGAATTTTTCCACCTTGGCCAAGGATTTGGCGGGTGAACTGGCTCATCCGATCGTAAGCTACATCAAAAAAAGTGGAGCCACTGGTTCGATGGCCACGTAACCTAACCACTTCGTACCGATAAACACGATTGCCCGAAGACTGAGAACTAGTTGCGCTGGAATTGAACATTTCGATAAATCTCTCCGAAAACCTATGAATCCTGTCATCATTTGTTAAGTATTTATTCTCCCCTATCGTGGGACATCAAGCTACTTTCTGTAGATTCAAAACCAGGAATTCTCCGGTGTAACTTGTGCAGGAAAACCCATGTTTGGTGCGATTCCAGCTACATAGAGAGCCTTAAGCTTTGCCACAGCCCTAGGCTCGACCACTCGCAGAGGACTAATTCGTGACCTAAGGTTACGGGTTAGAGCAATCAAAGACCTATCAAATGAGTCAGCTTGTGATGTAGTGTATTGAGGGCAACTGAGGAGTATTTTAATGGATCTATTACGGGGTTAAGTTATCCTGTGATACAAAATTAAGGTTTACTCCGATAAAATTGAGTTGACCATTTTTGTTCTTTGAGGGGACCTATGACTAAGCCAGACCGTGTGGTACTCATTGGCGTTGCTGGAGATTCTGGCAGCGGTAAGTCCACATTTTTACGCCGGATCTCCGATCTGTTCGGCGAAACTTTTGTGACGGTGATTTGCCTTGACGACTATCACAGTCTGGATCGCAAACAGCGCAAAGAGACGGGAATTACCGCTCTTGATCCCCGCGCAAATAATTTCGATCTGATGTATGAACAGATCCGCGATATCAAAGCGGGCAAAAGCATCATGAAGCCGATCTATAACCACGAAACTGGGGAACTTGATCCGCCGGAAAATGTTGACCCGAATCATATTGTGGTGATTGAAGGATTGCATCCTTTGTTCGACGAACGGGTCCGATCGTTAATCGACTTCAGCGTCTATCTGGACATTGAAAACGATGTGAAGGCGGCTTGGAAGATTCAACGCGATATGTCCGAACGTGGCCATACGCTTGATGATGTCATGCAAGCAATCAATTCCCGTAAGCCAGACTTTGATGCCTTCATCGATCCTCAGAAGGCTCATGCAGATGTCGTAATTCGCGTGTTGTCCACCAACTTAATCAAAGACGACAAAGACCGTAAGGTGTTGCGCGTTCAGATGATTCAGCGCGATGGGATTGAAGGATTCGATCCTGTTTATCTGTTTGATGAAGGATCCACGATCGACTGGATTCCCTGTGGCCGTAAGCTAACTTGTTCCTACCCTGGAATTCGGATGCACTACGGGCCAGATGGATATTACGGTCATGAGGTTTCGATTCTAGAGGTGGATGGTCAGTTTGACAACCTTGAAGAAGTCATCTACATCGAGAAGCATCTCAGCCAAACGTCAGGTCGTCATCCCGGCGAAATCACCGAACTCTTGCTTCAACACAAAGAGTACCCTGGCTCCAACAACGGGACAGGCTTGTTCCAAGTGTTGACAGGGGTGAAAATGCGGGCGACTTACGAGCGTTTGACAAAGGGTTCTAAAAGGGTTGCTGCTGTCGTCTAAGAGAGCATAGTCTCCTGCGAGTGTTTCATCATTTGCGGGAGATTATTCAACTTCATAATAGCGGTTCAATAAATTCAATTTTACGGTGGGTGCAGGGCTGAGAGCAGGCATCCGGTTTGAGTTTTAGATTAATCACGTTAGGTGGGTGGAGTTGCGCTATGGTTGTAAATCGCAAAAATCGAGCGGCCTCGACTCGCAATAAATTAGCGCCCGGTGCGGCCCGAACGGCTAACCAAGCGCCATTGCCTGTGGATGAAAGTCCAACTGCTGAATCCGCTGAATCTAAGGCTCAGGTTGGCGATGATGCAAGTACGGATGCGATCGTAAGCTCTGAACTTGTGGTTAATCCAGCAGATACCCCGGCAGATGAGCGAGCAGATACCCCAGCAACGGCGACGCTAAGCATTGAGATGCCGATCTCCGTCATAATAGATGTGATAGATGAGCCGACGATCGTGCTTGCTGTTGAGACTCCTGCTGTTGAGATGATTGATGAGCCGATCGAGGCAACTATCGAACCTACAGATAAACCTCCAGAAAGTCCATCCATCCCACGTAACAAATCAAAAGTTTCCAGCAACAAATCTGTTCAACATACCAAAGGAGACAAAAATATGACCCAAGATGCTGCCAAATCTTCACCCGTCGTAGCTAAAAAAGAAAGCGCGATCGCAGTTACAGGATCCGCCCTACCCGTCCGTCCTGTAACACCCAATGCAATTAAATTCGCTGGAATGTTTTCGTCTGCTGGCGATCGGCCCATTGGCGCAAGCGGTTTGGTTATCTTCGGAACCTACTTGAATGGTCGCCCAATAGAAGCCTCTAGCCTAAAATTATTTGAAATGCTACCCGGCGATCGGCCCGTGTTTTCCGATGAAGTGCACTATGTTCCGGGAACTGCCGATGGTGGTCGTCCAATTATGATCAGTCCAGATGGATTGATGAATGCCGGAGAAATGATGGGCAGCCGTCCAACTTTCAGCAACGATATTGTGGATCCAAACTCTGCTACATTGATGGGCTATTTAGATTAGTCTCAGAATTTAACCTGATGAAAAGGCGCTGGAATAGTTCGGCGCTTTTTTATATCTATTATTTAGCACCTGTTTAGCACCTATTTTGATGACCATGAAAAAATATATTCTGTTTGGGTCTTACTGTGAAAACGTCGTAGAACATCGTACGCCCTATCGTGATGCGCATTTAGCCGGACTAAAACAGCAACAAGAATCAGGGATTTTAATTACCCTAGGTCCAACTCAAGATCTGACCAAAGTGTTTGGTATTTATGAAGCGGACGATGAGGCGACTGTCCGATCGCTAATTGAAGGAGATCCCTATTGGCAAAATGGAATTTGGACAGAATATGAGATCAAGGAATGGATCCAAGCGATCGGATAATTATTGAAGCCCGTATTTATGAGGTTTGAATAAAGAATCGGCCCCGAGGCAAACGAACGAGTTGGCATCACGTTCAAAATTTCCTAAACATCGCATTACCGTCACTCGTGTTGTCCCGGTCAAATCTGCCAAATGTTGATGCGTCATTCGCATATCAATCAATCGTCCAGGAATCATACGATCGCCGTGTGGTGTCCCAAAAATGTCTGGCGAGCCAATATAACGTTCGCAGCAACCGAACACCCACATTGAGACAATGGGAAAGCGCTAAAAGTTCTTCCATTTTCAAGCATTGTTTCAGCAGTAATTCAGGCAATGCTTGAGGATCATTGAGCCGCGACAAAACAACTGGCGTTAAACATGTAGAGTGGTAAGGATCAATATTTCCTGTGACTGAACCAATTAAGTCACCCCCGCCCCACAAGCCTAAGACCGAGACTGAGCCTTCTTTATCCCAAGTCATTGTACGAATTACTCCAGTTTGGATAATCCAATTTCCGAGTGTTTCAGGCACAACTTCGCCGCGATTGAACGATAGTAAAACAGGAAGATTAATTACATCGCACCGATCGCAAATTGAATTTAGGCCAATCAGTTGAGTATTTACGGTAGATTTTTGAATTGAAGGAATCATCTTAGATATACCGGAGTCAGGAGAGCTGTTTTCTGAGATAAAAACTGAGTCATTTCGATCGCAACTTGATTCGGGAAATGATAGTGAAAAAAGTGTCGTCCATCGGGTAGCAAAACTAGACGATCGTCCGATTTCATGGATGCTGTGCAAGCTTGCATAACCTGAAGGGAGACAACAAAATCTAATTCCCCACCACACAACAACAATGGCACCTGCAACATCGGTGAATCCAACTTCGCAATTTTATATAGAGAATGCGGCGAAGGCGATGAAGCGAGATCATTTTCCAGTAAATTAACCAACGTCTTAATTGAATGAGGCGACGACCCAAATAATTCCCGAGAAAACTGGGCCAACACCCGGACTTGACTACAAGGCGTGGTCAATCGTTGTAAATAATAATGGGCGTGCCAGGTTAGTCCGGACTCGGGTGCTACGGCTAAAAGCGTCAATGTTTTCACGAATTCAGGAACGCGCTCTGCTGCATACATCGCCACGACACCACTAATGCCATGGCCCGCTAAATGAATGGGCCGATCGCATTGTTTGAGATAGTCCACTAATAGATTGACGGCTTCAACCAAAGAACTGGCTTCATCGATACTTTGTTGATATTCCCATCGAGCAACGGCATAGTTCTTATTTAAGATTTTTAATAGCGGCAAATCAAAATGTTTTAAACTTGGACTCGCACTCACCCAAAGCAATGAGTCTTGCGAAGAAATAGTATTAGCATAATTGCTAGAGTCAAATACTCGAAAGGAACGGAGAATAGACGACATGAGCAGAAACCTCGTTAATTGCTAGTCATACAACAAATCGTCAAGAATGAATCATTGCATCGGGCAGACTCGCCCAGCCAACCATTCAAAATTTAAATAAAGAAGCCCACGATCGTACATTAATGAAAATGAGAATACATCAGACCACTCATTTCATAGTTGCGATCGTAGACCCGATTTTCTAGAGAGAACGAAACACCTATAGCCGCGTTCATGCCACCAAAGGACATGATTTCCTAGGTCTGCATCAGGAACGACTGTAGGTAAAAGCATCATGTTGAGACCTAGAAGGAGTAGAAGTAATTGACATTAACTATCAACTAAACTACTGAACAGAGTATGACATTTATTGATATTACATGTCAATAAAATTTTAGCTGCGTAGGGAAACAATAGAGTTTTTAGGCTTTAGACAATTAGAGATAAAGAAATATTAAAGAGATTAGATCTGAATAAGTTGATCGGCATGATCAGTACTTCCTGAAAATAAATAAGCCGATCGTCCACTCCTGAGCGATCGACTTCACGTTACTAATAACAATAAGATCCTGACTAATTCAACGCTGCCAGTTCCCCCATTACCGCAATATGAGGCTATGCATGAGAACGATTATCTAGGGAAATCCAAGCACTATTTTGGTTCATCGAATCCGACAGCGCTACTAATATTGCTACCAAATCAGCCCCTAACCAGCCTGATGAAATTTTTGATGCTTCATTAGTTTGTACACAATGGACGAAATGTTCGCAGAGTGATTTCAACGGTTCTTGATCCAGAATCGGGAGAACTTCTCGGGTCTGATGATCGGGACTAAAGCCTTGCTCTGTTTTAACGAGTTCTCCATACTGAATGATCAATTGTTCGGGTACTAATTCATCAAAAATCATAGTACCCCGATCACCCACAACCGCCATCCGTCGCTGTTTATCGCAATTGAGCCAAGAGAAATGTAAATCTGCACAAAATCCATTGGAATATTCCAGAGTCGCCCAAATGGTATCCGCTAATCCATTGGGGGACAAATCAGTTTGAATATCCGGTTGCAGCCAGCTTTTTCCTCGCGCACTCACTCGGACAGGTCGATCGTCCAGCCAATAATTCAAAATTGCAATGTCATGTATGGCCAAATCCCACAATGCATCTACGTCTTGACGGACTGGAGCGAGATGGGTTCGAGTCGCATAGGCATAGCGCAAATTACCCAAGTTCTCCAGCGATCGGCGGGCATGAGCGATCGCTGGATTGAACAAATAAGTATGATCGACCACGAGTTGAACATTGTTTTTTTGCGCGAGTTCACAAAGTTCAATCGATTCGGCAACCGTCAAGGTCAATGGTTTTTCCGCTAATACATGCAGCCCTTTCGTCAAAGCCGCCCGAATGACTGGGTAATGGGTTTCCGCTGGAGTCGCGACCACGATCGCATCGAGTTCAAGGGTATCGAGAGCCACTTGCCAATCGGTGAGCCATTGAG
>JAYUEU010000142.1:0-3493 GCA_043739065.1 Synechococcales cyanobacterium
CCCCATCATCATCACAATGATGATGGGGCTAGCTACTTTGCTGGTAATCGGGAGGCTCTATACCTCTCGACTATTTATGGAGCATCTTCAAACCCTAGAATTCAAAGGATTAATACTCTATGCCATTCGGGGAAAACTGGTGAATGGATTTGAATCGGCTTGGAGTCGCGGGGCATTTTGGTCCGTTATTTTCGGTGGAAGTGCGGCGGCGGCGCTGAGTTATTTACTATCCAAACGGATTATGCAGCCTTTGCTTCAAATGCAACGGATTACCGCCAAATTTGCCTCTGGAGAAATGACGGCCCGAATGCCAATGAGTGATATTCCAGAACTAAACCGTTTTGCTGAAAGCTTTAACCGTATGGCTTTAGCACTTGATAATGTTGAGCAACGCCGTCGAGAATTAGTCAGTGATCTGACCCACGAATTACGGACGCCCTTGACGATTGTGGAAGGCTATCTCGAAGGCTTAGCTGATGGAACAATTGATGCAAGTCCTGACATTTATCAACGATTGAGCGGCGAAACACAGCGATTGAAACGGCTGGTAAATGACTTACAAGAATTATCTAAAGCTGAAGCAGGTTATTTATCGATTAATGCCAAAAAGTTTGACCTCGAATCCCTTTTAAAAAAACTATGCGATCGATTTAGTGATCAATTAATTGAAAGTGAGAAACAATTAATTTTATCTATTCCTAACGATATTCCCCGTGCCTACAGCGATCCCGAACGGGTTGAACAGATTTTGGTTAATCTCCTTGGGAATGCATTTTGTTATACCTCGGAAGGCTCTGTGACAATAAGAGCTGAGGTGAAACAAGGAATGCTGTGGGTGTCCGTTATTGATACGGGAATTGGAATTTCAGACGAAGATTTAACCCATATTTTTGAACGGTTTTGGCGATCGGACCGATCGCGAAATCGAAAATCTGGCGGAACAGGCATTGGCCTTGCGATTACTAAACATTTGGTTGAATTACAGCAAGGAATAATTCATGTTGAGAGCACCTTAAATAAAGGCAGCACCTTTAGTTTTTCAATTCCGATCGCTCAGAAAACAATTATTCCAGAGAAGCGGGAAAGTAACTGATAATAAGTAATAAGGTTAAGCAAAGTAATAGAATGTTTGAAAATTGAGGTAACAGAATGCGTGCTGTGTTGATGGCGGGCGGATCAGGAACTCGGTTACGTCCTCTGACTTGCGACTTACCAAAGCCGATGGTGCCGATTCTGAATCGACCGATCGCAGAACACATTATCAATCTGCTCAAACGTCACGGCATTCGAGAAGTCATTGCAACACTGCATTACTTACCTGATATTCTGCGGGATTACTTCCGAGAAGGAAGCGACTTCGGGGTCCAAATGACCTATGCCGTTGAAGAAGAAGCGCCTCTCGGTACAGCCGGGTGTGTGAAAAATGTAGAACAATTATTAACTTCGACTTTTTTGGTTATCAGCGGTGATAGTTTGACCGATTTTGATCTGAGTGCAGCGATCGCATTTCACCGTGAAAAGAAATCCAAAGCGACATTGATTTTAAAACGGGTTGATAATCCGATCGAATTTGGGGTGGTGATTATGGATGAACAAGATCGGATTCAACGTTTCCTCGAAAAACCTTCTAGTAGCGAACTTTTCTCTGACACGGTTAATACGGGCATTTACATTTTAGAACCCGATGTATTAGATCTACTTGAACCATCACAAGAAGCAGATTTCTCTAAAGATCTATTTCCACAATTGCTCGAAAAAAATATCCCAATGTATGGTTATATTGCCGATGGGTATTGGTGTGATATTGGAAATTTAGAAGCTTACCGGGAAGCACAGTATGCCGCTCTTGAAGGCCGAGTTTATTTAAAAAAAGCCTATGCTGAACGATCGCCTGGAGTCTGGATTGGAAAGGATGTCGTCATTGATCCAAGTGCGGTATTAGAAACACCCATTTTGATTGGAGATCATTGTCGAATTCAGGCCCGAACTCGGATTGAAGCAGGTACGGTTTTAGGGGACAATGTATCGATTGCAGAGAATGCTGTATTAAAACGCCCGATTATTTGGAATGGGGTGATGATTCAAGAAGATGTTCAATTACGCGCTTGTGTTGTAGCAAGGGGAACCCGAATCGATCGGTTTGTTCAAATTTTAGAAGGTGCCGTAATTGGGCCACTTTGTACGATCGGGGAGGAAGCCTATATTCGCCCGAATGTCCGAGTATGGCCCAGCAAAACCGTGGAACCGGGGGCAACACTAAATACAAATCTAATTTGGGGCAATGCAGCACAGCGTAATCTATTTGGACAGCGCGGGGTTACAGGTGTGGCAAATGTGGACATCATTCCAGAATTTGCCGTAAAACTAGGCGCGGCTTATGGTTCGACATTGAGCATAGGATCTCAAGTCATGGTTTCACGGGATCAACGGGCGGCCTCTTGGATGATTTCCCGATCGTTAATTTCGGGATTAATGTCAGTTGGAGTCCATGTCCAGAACCTAGAAGCAACCGCAATTCCAGTGGCCCGATCGGTAGTTCCCATATTAGGAGTAGTCGGTGGAATGCATGTGCGAGTTGATCCAGAACGATCGAATTATATCCTAATTGAATTCTATGATGAACGCGGAATCAATCTCTCAAAGGCATCCGAGAAGAAGATTGAAAGTGCATTTTTTAAAGAAGATTTCCGTCGTGCGACTATTTCTGACATTGGCAATATCACCCCGGTAAATCATGCACTCGAATTGTATAGTCGAGGCTTTGAAAAGAATCTCGATCTCGTCGCATTACAAAGCAGTGGAAGTAAGGTTGTGATTGACTATGCCTATGCTGTGTCGGGGGCCGTATTACCACAGCTTTTAGCGAAGTTTGGGTGTGATGCGGTGGTATTGAATGCCAGCCTCACGCTAAATCCACCGTCTTATCGCGATCGAGAAGCATTACTGGGGCAGCTTGGACAAGTAGTAGAGGCCCTAAAAGCAGCGTTTGGAGTACAGGTATCGGCTAATGGCGAGCAATTGGTTGTGGTCGATGAAACAGGAATTCCAATTCGGGGTGAAACATTAACGGCGCTGATGGTGGATTTGATGTTGACCGCTAATCCTCGCGCTAGTGTTGCCGTTCCAGTTCAGGCATCAAGTGCCGTTGAAGAGATTGCCCGTCGTCATGATGCAAACGTGATTCGCACTCGCGCTAATCCGACAGCATTAATGGAAGCCTGCGATCGGGATCCAAGTATTGTGATGGCAGGAAGTGGCTCCATGGGGTTCATTTTTCCGCAATTACATCCGGGATTTGATGCAATGTTTTGTATTGCTAAATTGATTGAATTAATGACATTACAGGAGCGTACTTTAGGCCAAATTCGAGCAGATTGTCCGCGTATTACCCACAAAACCTATACTGTGCGTTGTCCTTGGTTTTTAAAAGGAACATTAATGCGTAATTTAGTCGAAACTCACCAAAAAGATGAAATTGAGTTAACGGACGGTG
>JAYUEU010000143.1:0-10956 GCA_043739065.1 Synechococcales cyanobacterium
CACATTACGCAGGGCAACTTTTCCTTCTTCGGTATATTTAGAAGCCATCTTAACGAACTCTTTCCGGCGTTCTGTTGTCAGCGGCGGAATGTTAAGCCGAATGGATATCCCGTCGTTGTTGGGTGTTAAACCAATGTCAGATAGAGAAATCGCTTTCTCAATCGTGTTCAACGTCCCACGATCGTAGGGCTGAATCTGCAACGTGGTCCCATCCGGTATGGTGATATTCGCCATTTGCTTAATAGGCGTGGGAGAACCGTAGTAGTCCACCATAATTTTATCAAGCAGCGACGCACTAGCTCGCCCAGTACGAATGGTATTAAACGTACGGACAGTGGATTCCACCGCCTTCTTCATCGAACTTTCTACATCAGCTAATTTCACAAGAACCTCCAACGATCGTTCCAATTCCCTCACCCATCACAGCCCGACGAATATTCCCCGGCACCATCACATTAAATACCATGATGGGAATATTGTTGTCTTTGCAAAGCGCGATCGCTGTACTGTCCATGACTTGCAAATCATTGTTCAGCACATGGGAATAGGTTAGGGTTTTAAATAGTTTGGCATCCGGATTTTTCTTTGGATCAGCGTCATAAACACCTTCCACCTTAGTTGCCTTGAGTACCACATCTGCCCCAATTTCCGCACTGCGCAGTGCCGCCGTCGTATCTGTAGTGAAGAATGGATTGCCAGACCCCGCCCCAAACACCACAACTCGACCCTTTTCTAAATGTCGCATTGCGCGCCGCCGAATATATGGTTCTGCAATTTCTTGCATGGCAATAGCCGTCAGGACGCGGGTTTCGATGCCCAAACGTTCTAAAGCGTCTTGCAATGTGATGGCATTCATCACCGTCGCTATCATTCCCACATAGTCGGCTGTTGCTCGTTCCATGCCTGCTGCCGATCCCTTGACACCTCGGAAAATGTTCCCGCCGCCAACTACGATCGCCACTTCGACACCCGCATCCACCACTTCGACAATTTGTTTAGCAATGCCATCGACTACGGCTGGATCAATCCCATAGGACAACTCCCCCATCAATGCTTCGCCACTTAGCTTCAGCAACACTCGCCGATACGTTAAGGCCATCTCAACATCTGCCCCTACCCGTGAAGATTCCCAATTAAAGATAGCAGCTAGAGCGTCACATTTAGCGTGGGTTGGCGGGGATAAATTTACGGGTGTTGGTGAGGTGTCTCCGTCGCCAGATTAAGGCTCAAATGAGTTGTCAGATTTGGGACGATCGTTTTAATACGATTTGCAGGGGCGAAACTATAAACAAATTAACAAACCTTGAAATCTCTTGCTAGACGGACTCTAAAGACAGCCTTAGATAGCCTTTAAACCCCTGAATAGACGCGATCCTATGGGTTGGAGTGCAATTGGCTGTACTGTATTATGAAGAAAAGCGCGACCCAACTTTTTATATTCACCATGACTGCATTCTCTCCACGCCCTGCTGCATCCAAACCAGTACCCCAACCAGAATCTAAACCTGCATCGAATTCAACTGTTGGAAATTTACCGCCAGCCGATTCGCAAAAAAGAGTTAGCGAATGGATGAAGTCATTTCAAGATCGAGTTTGTCAGGGACTAGAAGAAGCAGATGGGGCCGGGAAATTTAAGCAGGATGCTTGGGAACGTCCAGAGGGCGGTGGCGGACGATCGCGAGTTATGCGGGATGGCAACGTCTTCGAGCAAGGCGGTGTGAATTTTTCAGAGGTATGGGGCGACCAGTTACCGCCATCAATTTTAGCTCAGCGTCCCGAGGCAGCAGGTCATAGCTTCTATGCCACGGGGACATCCATGGTGCTGCACCCCAAAAATCCTCACATTCCTACGGTTCATCTGAACTATCGCTACTTTGAAGCGGGTCCAGTGTGGTGGTTTGGGGGTGGAATTGATCTGACTCCGTTTTATCCCGTTGAAGAAGATGTGGTTCATTTTCACAAAACTCTGAAGGAAGCCTGCGATCGCCATAATCCTGAGTATTACAACACCTTTAAGCTTTGGTGTGATGAATATTTTTACCTAAAGCACCGCGATGAGACTCGTGGAGTTGGCGGTATTTTCTTTGACTACCAGGACAACAGTGGCACGCTCTATCCTCTGTCCTATCCTGGATCCCAGTCCGACACAGTTGCGGCAGGCTATGCTAAGAAAGTCGGCCCGGTTTCCGATCGGTCTTGGGAGGATGTCTTTGCCTTTTCCCAGTCTTGTGGTTTGGCCTTCTTGCCGTCTTACACTCCGATCGTAGAGAAGCGTAAAAATACGGAATACGGGGAGCGGGAACGAAATTTCCAGCTTTATCGTCGCGGTCGCTATGTCGAATTTAATTTGGTTTACGATCGGGGAACTATCTTTGGTTTGCAGACCAACGGACGGACCGAATCTATCCTTATGTCTTTACCGCCCTTAGTTCGTTGGGAATACAATTATCAACCCGAACCAGGATCGCCTGAGGCCCGCTTGTATGAGATTTTCTTGAAGCCTCAGGATTGGGTGAATTGGAAAGGCTAGAACAATCCATACAACATTTGAGTTTGGGCCTTCGTTTTTGGGAATAACTAACTAAAAGAGAAGCGCCCATAAGTACGGTATCTGTTGTGATTGATTTAGAGCAAGGAACAATGCGAATGGACCAAAAAGAATACTTGACGACTGACGGTAATAAGGTTATTGTCCTCACCCCCGTCGGTCGTCTGGATATCACGACCGCGTGGCAATTCCGTTTGACGCTTCAGGAATGCATTTCCAGACAAAGCCGTCATGTGGTGGTCAACTTAGGGCAAGTGAATTTTATTGATAGTTCAGGGCTAACCTCTTTGGTTGCTGGAATGCGTGATGCGGATAAGGTCCATGGAAGTTTCCGAATTTGCAATGTTCATCCTGAGGCACGACTCGTATTTGAGGTGACGATGATGGATTCTGTGTTTGAAATTTTCTCAACCGAAGAAGAAGCACTCGAAGGGGTTCCTCGTAGCGGTGTGTAGGATTTTTAGACACCGTAGCTGGGTCGATGTTTAGATCGATCGCTTTTGATGTTGATATGGTCCCATCAGTGCACCCCAAATGGGTTTTAGAGTTTCAGGATTAATCCCTTTATCGTAGCTGTGAAATTCAGTCTCCGACACGGCGAATCCTAGGGAAACCTGACCGATTTTATCGCCATATTTAAATTGACAGCAGATCCCTTCAGGCGCGATCGCATAGAATCCGGGTTTCCCATTCAGCGCTCGTGCCTGAACTGTAAGCAAGCATCCCGGCAAAAAATCAATATCTTGGACGGTTATGGCCTTAAGCCGATCGGGATATTGCCCAGATCCCACCACCACAGACGGATCTTTAAAGCCGTAAAACTGCGCCGTGAGACCATTTTCACCCTCCTGTAATCGTATTAATCGCTGGCGGTAAGGTTTTTCTAATTTGAGCCTATTGGCTTGCTCTGCAAAAATAGTAATGCTGTCATCCGAAAAAAGATGAGTAACGCGGTGCCAGACTTGCAGCCCGACATACCAAACCGGATCGTTCATGGCCTGCGATCGGTTATCAAAAGTCCCTGTTAGATAGTCAGCGAGGGTTTGAAGATTAGGGGAATGAGGCATGATGAAAGAATTAACGAGAACTATGCTGTGCCTTATCCTATCCCACCGATCGAATTCAATAATTCTGAATATTTGCGACATCATGGCTGGATGGTGAAAGCCCTAGACTTGGCTGAACAGGCTGGAATTGCAGGGGATGTACCGGTAGGAGCGATCGTTGTGGATGGTCGTGGGAATGCGATCGCTATGGCCCTGAATCGCCGTGAACAAGACCAAGATCCGACGGCTCATGCTGAAGTGTTGGCGCTGCGGCAGGCTGGGTTGGCCCTAAAAAATTGGCATTTAACCGACTGTACGCTGTATGTCACGTTGGAACCCTGCGCTATGTGTGCTGGAGCAATCGGGCTGGCTCGAATTAAGACTTTGGTATATGGTGCAGATGATCTAAAAGCCGGTGCGGTGCGTAGTGTATGGAATATTCCCGATAGTCCATTATCGAATCATAGGTTGCAGGTGATTGGCGGATTTTTAGAAGAATCATGCCGATCGCAGCTTCAGGATTGGTTTGTGAAGAGACGGCAGTGAATGGCAATAGGTCTGACATTCACCGCCGCAACCGTTAGCCCGCTAGTAAAACGTCCAGCTTTCCTTCACGATCGAGGGCGTGAATACTATCGCAGCCGCCCAAATGCTGATCGTTGACAAAGACCTGAGGAACAGACTTGCTTCCCCCCGATCGGGCTGCCATTTTAGTCCGACCCGCTTCGTCCCCATCCAGACAATATTCAGTGTACTTCGCGCCCTTGCTATCGAGAAGCCGCTTCGCTTTCACACAGAAAGGACAAGTACTCCAAGTATAAATTTCGATTGTTGCTGACATGGTGTAGAACTACATTGCGAAACATTATGCTTCATTGTATATGCTTTATTGGGGTGGCCGAATCCCTCCACCTCACCCCAGAAATCCGAATTCGCCCTGATTTACTGAGTTAACGATCGCATATAGGAGTAGATGGATTTTGGCCTTACAAAAAGCAATCAAACTGTCGTCTAATGCATTTTCATTGCGCTATGCCAAGGGGTGATGCTCTATACGTTGGGCCGATCGGTTGATGCGGTGAAGGCATTTGATCAAGCTTTATTAATAGATGGGTCGAAAAAAGCAAAGCCTGGGGAAAAATCGGAGAACCGATCGCTGCCCAGGCTGCACTTAAAGAAGCTCAGAAATTAGATGCTGAATTGTAAGTTAATTCTGAACCGTGGTTTTACAAATTAACCTGCTGCCCGAGACATTAATACGGGACAAGTCGCATGGGTTCGCACGTAGTCTGATAGGGATGTTCCCAAGAGCCGATCGACGTCTGGAAGATTGCGACCGATCGATGGCCGACGATCGGGGGAACCCAGTAATAACAGGTCAGTGCGAGTTTCTTCGGCAATACGACAAATCGTTTCGCCCGCTTTTCCATTGCCCACAAAGCAACGACAGTCAATGCCATAGCGTTTTACTTCGACTAATGCGGCGGAGAGAACGGAATCTTTTTCAGCCGCTGCACCGGACAATTCTGTTTTTGCATTTGAATCGATATGAACTAAATTCAGTCTACTTTCAGGCATGTCTCTCAATAAGAATACTGCCAAATTCAAGCTCTTCTTAGACATTTCCGACTTGTCCATTGCAACCGTAACGCGCTGAATTGGACGCACGTATATATCATCTTTCACTAACAGCATCGGACGTGGCGAAAGCTGAAATACATACTGACTAACGGAGTTCTCAAAGATAGATACTAGGCGACTCTTCGTGCCCCGAGATCCCATAATAATCAGGTCAGTATCGACTTCTTCTGCAACTTCGCATACTATTGATTTTGGATCACCCGATCGAATGATCACCGAAACCTTCTCGGGGTCAAGTTTTAACCGATCCATCGCAGCTTGTACGAGTACGGTGCCTTTTTCTGTCTTGGCCTCCATTTCCATCGCTGAAACCTGAGGGGGTACAACATGCAAAATTGTTACCATGGCTCGACGAATTGACGGAATGGTCATTAATGCCTGAAGGATTTCTTCAGAATGTCCGGTTCCGGAGTCGGCGAGAAGGATTCTTTCAATCATGGTGTGTTACCTCACAAAGAGTGTCGATAAAATGAGTTAGGTGCAATGAAATTTAATACTAAATTAAAATTATTAACGTTTAGTCGTCTATTTAAAATTGAATCAGTTATATCAAAGTGGTTGTGATGCTTTGATATATCCCAACTTTTTTTATCTTCGTTAATATTAGGCCAGTAAAGTCTCGATCGGCATCAAAAGAATGATCACATTATCAACTTGTAACATGAATAAATCTCTATACTTATGATTCTGTTGTTAGAAGTTGTAATGTTTGGCGCAAGTTCTGAAGAATAATATTCGGAAATATTACGAAAATTATCAGATTTTTTGAAAATTTCCATCAAAATAATACTGAATAGGACACTTTGATGAGAATTAAGGAGAACTTCGATTTATAATTCTTAAGTATCCGATTCTCAGGTTAAGGCCCGATCGGACACTTAAGATGTAAAGCGGAATGTAACGCAAGATGTAACGTATGGTAAATTCTCTTCCTAGCACTGCCCTGGCCCGAGTGCATTGGTCATCTCAAGATTGGTTTGAATATCCGGTGAAGGTCCATCCGCATCATACTGATTATGCTGGTGGGGTGTGGCATGGCACCTATCTTGGCTGGATGGAGGAGGCTCGTGTGGAGGCGTTACGATCGTTAGGCATTGAGTATGCGGATTTGGTTGCGATGGGGTGTGAGTTGCCCGTGGTGGATTTGTCCATTCGCTATCATCGATCGTTGAAGATGGGTGCGGAAGCGATTATCAGGACGCGGATGATGGAAATGCATGGCATCCGAATTAATTGGGAATATGAAATTCAATCGATCGATCGTACCGTTACCCATGTGACGGCTCAAGTGACGCTTGTGGCGGTTGATATTGTAAAGGGTAAGATTCTTCGTCAACTTCCGGCGGAAATCACAGATGCACTGAAGCGAACTCGGAGTTAGAACTTAGTTAGAACTTAAAGATCATTTTTAATAGATTTTGAAAAACTTCTCCAATTCTGATATTAAATACAAATTGCATTACAAAAATTGCGAGGGCAATGAAAAATGCAGTTTTAACGGTCATTTTGATGATATTAATTAAAATGGTAAAAACGATGAATGCAATGACGATCGCGCCCAAAATTACGACAATACTCATGAGAATTCTTCAAGTAGGTGTTCTGTTTTATTGTAGTCGATGAAATGAAGCTGATCAGCGATCGCCCATTACCTTGCTCCTTTTCTGATTTATCATTCTTAACTTTTCACCGATCGTAACCAATAGGTTTTCATTTCACCTTTACCTTTAATCATTACCGTCCCGCGAGGTTCACAATCACAGTGCGATCGGACTTTCTCATAAAACGACTCACTAATGTGAATTTCACCCGGTTTCCCATGGGACTCCATCCGCGACGCAACATTCACCGTATCGCCCCACAAATCATAGGTAAACTTCTTAATCCCAATCACACCCGCCACCACAGGGCCACTATTAATCCCAATCCGAATATCAAATAACTCTCCCAGGGATTCATTGATTCGTTGCAATTCCGATCGCATTTCTAAGGCAAACTTTGCTACTGAAACTGAATGTTCTGCACTAGGTTTTGGCAATCCACCAACCACCATATAAGCATCACCGATCGTTTTAATCTTCTCAAGTCCGTACTTCTCCGCCAACGTATCAAACGCACTAAAAATCTGATTCAGACGAGCAACTAAATCCTGCGGTGACAACCGACTTGATAATTCAGTAAATCCCACAATATCAGCAAACAAAACCGTCGCCTCAGGAAAGCCATCCGCAATGCAGTCTGAACTCGCTTTCAACCGATCGGCAATTGAACGCGGCAAAATGTTGAGTAAAAGTTTTTCACTCTTTTCCTGTTCATTTTGAATATTTGAAAGTGCATTAGAGAGCTTATGTAAACTCGATCGTAGCCGATCGACCGCAGGCCGAAAAATAAACAATCCTTCTAAACTCAACAGTAACAATGTTCCGCCTAATAAAACAAACTCCAAAAGCTTGAGTTGGGAAACATTATCCTTAACCTTTTGACTATACCAAGCAATCATCTCATCCGTTACTTGGGTGAAGTCCCGTTCTGCCTGAATCAATTGCGGCGTGCTAATGCTGGCCCGATCGGCATTCGTAATCGTTCCTTGATCCACAAACCGCTGAGCCGTCCCTAAAATCTCCTTTGTCGCAGGTTCAATCTGAGTAAATAAATCATCAATTTCACCCATATCCCGATCGGTCACCATTGCCATGATGTCATCCCGTAAAATCTCACGAGAGCCTTTCCATTTTTTAATTAACTCCTTAATCGTCTCTCGCTCCGTCGCCGTCATTGATTGCCCTGGCCCATTAGAAGGTTTTCCTCGCCCATTAGAAACATTGGAAAGTTCCTTAAGCAATTGTTGACAAATAGTTTGGCGTTCTTGAGCCATACGGACAATTTTGAGATCACTTTCTTGGCGGGTCAGTTGCTTTTGAATAAGCGCTTGGCCAACGATCGCCACTAATGCCACTGCGGCCAAAGACGTCAAATATCGTCCTGTCAAAGAACGCGTAACGGTTTGATCGGAAGAATTCGGACTGATCATAATTCAAGTTCCAGTAACTAATCTCAGTAACTAATTCCAACAATTCAAGAGCGGTGCATATTTTTATTAGTCTCCACTTGATAGTTCTTCCCCCAAAACGGCTGAAAGTCCGGAAGAAAGAACCTAAAACATCACAATCTCTACCCTGCGGCTAAAAACTCTAAATAGGATTTTGTCGTTTCCTCAACAGAAATGTCATAGAAACGCTTTCCATGTTCAGGTGTGGCCAGTGCAGGATTAGAACCCATGCGACCATCAGGATAGTGACGACGAAAATCGATCGCGCTGTAGATTCTATGACCGCTAGGCGCACTCGGATCGAACTCCACCGATTTGATCGACTCTGGGTAGATATACTGGGTCAGCGCTACCTCACTGGGTGTTGCATGAGAACCTTCTGCATCTCCGTAGAGTTCCTTCGCCAGCCGATAAACGCCGCCGCCCATAAACCAGTTGCTAACGACACATTGCACTTGGTCAGCTTCCTCAACGCGCAGTTCTGCCAAATGTTCGTAGCACTCTGAGAACGCGGCTTTCATCACGGCGATGTTTCCACCATGACCGTTAATAAAGAAAAACTTGCGAAATCCTGCCTTCGAGAGCGTCGTCACATAATCCCGTAGCACCAAAATCATCGTGCTAGGTTTCAAGCTCATGCTACCGGGAAAGGCCGTATGATGCAGCGCCATGCCAACATTGATGGTTGGCCCAACGATCGCACCTGTTTTCTCCCCCACGCCCTTCGCGATCGCTTCAGCACAAATAGCATCGGTGCCAATCAATCCGTTGGGACCATGTTGCTCCGTGGATCCGATAGGTAAAATAATGCCCTTAGAGGTTTTCAGATAAGCCTCTACTTCTTGCCAAGTCGAAAGGTGAAGCAGCATAAAATTTTGTTGTCCATCTCGTGTCGTATATATCTCATCCTAAACCGATGAACATTTTTCGGTAAGATAAGTTCTGCTTTAAAACGCCGTCTAAAAACGCCGACCTAGCCGAAGCGATCGCTGTTATCCCATTCCGAGTTAAATTCCCGTGGACCTAAAACAGATTTTCAAAACTCAGACTCCTATTATCGGGGTCGTGCATCTCCTGCCTTTACCAACATCTCCGCGTTGGGGAGGCAGTCTGAAGGCCGTTCTCGATCGTGCAGAACAAGAGGCTACAGCTCTCGCATCGGGTGGTGTTGATGGCATTATTGTTGAGAATTTTTTTGATGCGCCGTTTCCAAAAGATCAAGTGGATCCGGCTGTAGTCAGTGCTATGACGATCGCAGTTCAACGGTTGCAGAATCTTGTTACGTTACCCATTGGCATTAATGTCCTGCGAAATGATGCGAGAAGTGCCATTGCGATCGCAACCTGTACGGATGCGCAATTTATTCGGGTAAATGTGTGGAGTGGAGCCATGGTGACAGATCAGGGCATTATTGAAGGCCGCGCCCATGAGCTAATGCGCTATCGTCGAGAACTGGGTAGCGATGTCAAAATTTTTGCGGATGTCTTGGTAAAACATGCCCAGCCGTTGAGTACGTCTGATTTAATGACGGCGATCCATGACACTGTTGACCGTGGTCTTGCGGATGCTGTAATTATTTCAGGCTCAGCTACGGGATACCCACCGGAGATGGATCAGGTGAAACTTGCGAAAGAGGCAGCGGGCGAAACTCCTGTCTTGATTGGCAGTGGTGCAGATTGGGAAAATGCGGCCCAATTTATGAAAATTTCTGACGGTATTATTGTCTCCAGCTCTTTGAAGCGCCAAGGAAAACGAGAAAATGCGATCGATCCTAATCGTGTCAGTCGTTTTGTCGAAATGGCGCAGTGAGTTCGGGGCGATCGATCGTTGAAGTAAATGACCCTTTGATCTGGAGAGGGTTAGATTTCTTCGGGTTCTATACCTTGATCGATCCAAGTATCAATACCTACCTTCACAAGGTTTTCCGTTGCAGCGGACCATTCTTTCTCATTAATCGTGGTTTGGAATAGGGCTTTTTTACCATGACCGATGCGTTCAATTGAATGACCTCGATAGGTATAAGCTGACTTTGCCACGATTATCCATCCATTGCAGTAATGTTATTAGCCCAATGGCGAACCACCCTTTTGAAGGGATTTCGACGATCGTTTTATGGTCTATTTATCCAACATCTCTTTGGTATTATGACAACCAAGAGCGCTCACTAATGGACTAAGGCGACAGTTGGACATGGGCTATTTTGTTCGAGAAGATTTAACAAAATTGGTAGATTGCGAAGTTGACCCGCCGAGACCCGAAGGCTGCTGAATTGATTGCCAAATTGTTTAACAAGAACGAGTTGACGGTTCTCATAGCGCACCGATCGCAACGCACGCCAAGGAATAATATCGTCTTGGAGGCAAACCCCTTCTTGGCTCAGCACCACCGCCCCAAAGTTCACGTCTTTCCCTTTTGCATACTCCGTGAGCAGTAGGTGCGAGTCTTCATCACTGCTACCAATGAGTAAACGCTGTACTTTCTCCCAATAGGTATGAAAGCTATTGTTGAGTTGTTGGGTTAAGCAGATTACAGATTTCTTCATGACAGATCCCGTTGCTTGCGATAATTCCGTTCCATTGATTTACATCTTCGCGGTTATACAGAATTAGACCACCGTCAAAGTACGTAAGCTTTCCGCCTGCTTCGGTGAGGATAAGTTCTGGTGCTGCGAA
>JAYUEU010000144.1:0-4422 GCA_043739065.1 Synechococcales cyanobacterium
GGCCGATCGCTATTGCGCCCTACCATGGGATCGTTGTTGTCCCGAATATTAATGATGAAGTTCAAATGGCGGCAGCAGAAAAAATCTATGGGGATCTAAATGCAGCGGGTGTCGAGACATTATTGGACGATCGGGATGAACGGGCGGGCGTAAAGTTTAAGGACTCGGAGTTAGTGGGAATTCCCTTCCGTATTGTCACGGGAAAAGCGCTGAAAGAGGGCAAGGTCGAAGTGGTGATTCGGGCGACAAAAACTGCGCAGGAAATTGCGATCGGGGATGTCGTTAGCACAATTAGTCAATGGATCAAAGACGCTCTATAGGCTTAGCACGATCGTCTTCGTCTGAAGTTTGTATAAAAGTTGATTCTCTTAACTCAATCTTCATGCAGGCTTCCGTAGCATCCATGGGGCGATCCGCTATCGTCCTAAGGAACAATTAGATAAAGTCGAGCATCCGACTAATGCTGATACTTCATCTGACCTCTTAGGACTTCTCACCATGACTCATTTGCTCCATCAATCTATACTCACCACAATCCTCGCCTCTGGAATAAGCGCCCTTGCCCTTGCGCCAGCCTACGCTAGTGGCATTAACAATGTTTCGATCGGTGGCTCAGCGCCGACGGACTATCTTCTTTATGACTCAAATGCAACGGAGACCTATGTAAATCCCGCAGCATCATTACAGACCATTCTCAGTGGTAACGCAGCATCGCCGACGGGTAACGTTGAACTGGCCGCAAGCAGCGAAAAGGCAGGATTTGATTTCACTAAAACAACAACCTTGAATGGAACGATCGGGGGGCGGGCGATCGGGATTAGCAGCTTAACGCAATCCGATTGGGATACAGCCGCATACAAAGGTAGCACCAAAACATTTGGACAATATTGGTTTGATCAGGCAATGACTAGCAATGGATTTGGATCATTGGTATCCTCCTCCTCTACCGGAGCATCATTATTCAATATTTTTAAGACCAATGGTGGTTTTCAGCGCTTTAGCGATCCTAACCTTTCCTACGTAAATCAATCTATAGCGGGTGATGTCAGTATTGGTTTGGCAGGACATTACAATGCAAATTCACTCTTTACGCAGTCAATTGACCAATACCTAAGCAGTAATTCAAAACTTTCAAGTGCTGAGAAAAAGACGCTTGGTGGAGTGAAAACTCAATTAGGTTCCGCAAAGATCCAAGCGAGTGAGGTGTTTAAGTATACCTATAACGGTTTGACTGATTATGGTTACTCCTTTCAGGCAACAAAATCCGGTTTAACTGAACGTAGCGATCAAGTTTCTCACACTGGAAACTACGAGGTTATCTTAGCTGGACCTCCCGCAATCAAACATGTCCCTGAACCTGGAGTCTTATTAAGCCTTGTTGGGGTGGCTGCTGCTGGTTGGAAGCGTCGTAAAGCGAAGAGTATCTAGTTATTATCGACTCTTATTCAGAGGATAATCAAATATCCTGAAAATCTCGAAGCTTTATAATTCCAATTAGGAGTTGTGAGGCTTCGTTTTATATTGGGATTCTACTTAACGTAATTTGGAACATCTGGATAATCTGTTGGAAGCATAATTTTCAAGACTCCAAGCTCTAGAATTGGATTCGGCGATACACTTTTCTGATTGATGCAGGCTTAATTCAATCTAAACGATCGCTCTTACCCAAGAGATCTCCCCTAACGTCACGCTCTCCCGTAGAATAGGGCGTAGGAAATTTAATTCAGTCATGGGACTTAGTAAGATTCATGGATATTCGGGAGTTTTTCCAACAGTCATCAGGGAAGTGGTCGTCGATTAAAAGTAGCCACCACGTTGACAACACCACACAGCAGAGCGGTAAATCCACTTTACAAATGGTATTGCTGGAGCCTGATGATGATGCAGTTGTGGCACTTTGTAAGAAGCAGGGTGTGAAATCGAGTTTGGTATTAGGCGCGGCGAGAGTAGAGTGGGATGGTTATATTGAAGGCGAGACTAAGAATCAAAAAGGGTCACTAGTGATGGTGGCGACGGGTGATTTGACGGAAGGACGGATGTATCGATCGATCGGAAATTTTGGGGTCGCGGTGCCCTACAGCGAATATTCGTTTGCGGAAGGGGATGAAATCACGTTTAGGACTGAAGCAGATGGAACGGTGACGGTAGAGCGAATTTGGTTTGAAAGCGAAAATGTGCGGCTGAGACATACGAAAACTCGTCGTTCAGATGGCAGCACTACGATCGCATTTTGTTCTGAAGTTCGACTAGGCGTGACCAAGCCTGTGGCTGAACCGATATCATCTGAATAAAAGACTTGTTTAAATTAAAAATGTTTAATTAGAACTACTTAAGTTGAGATATTGAATATGTATATAGTGCAAATCGCTTCAGAATGTGCGCCTGTTATTAAAGCGGGTGGACTAGGAGATGTTGTATATGGGCTAAGTCGGGAATTGGCAATTCAAGGTCATACTGTTGAATTGATTTTGCCAAAGTATGATTGTATGCGCTATGACCACGTTTGGGGATTGCATCAAGCCTACGAAAATTTGCAAGTGCCTTGGAATGGTGGGGTTATCCACTGTACGGTCCATTGTGGATGGGTGTATACGGCATTGTGTTTTTTCATTGAGCCACATTCTGAAGAGAACTATTTCAATCGAGGAGTGTATTACGGGGAAAGTGATGACCCCATGCGATTTGCTTTCTTCAGTAAAGCGGCATTAGAGTTCTTGTCGGTAAGTAATAAGCGTCCTGATGTGATTCATTGTCATGATTGGCAAACTGGATTGATTCCGGTGATGTTGTATGAAATGTATGCTTATCATGGCATGGAAAATCAGCGTATTTGCTATACCATTCATAATTTTAAGCACCAAGGAATTTCAGGCGTTCAGGCATTAGAGGCGACAGGGCTAAATCGTCCCGAGTACTATATGCAGTACGATCGGATTCAAGATAATTTTAATCCCTTTGCCATTAATTTCATGAAGGCTGGGATCAATTATTCAAACTATATCAATACCGTCTCGCCGCACCACGCCTGGGAAGCACGGCATACTGACATCAGTTGTGGACTTGGGCATACCCTTGAAATCAATCAATCGAAGTTTGGTGGGATTTTGAATGGAATTGATTATGTAATGTGGAATCCCGAAGACGATCGTTATCTGCCGACTGCATATTCTGCGGATAATTTTGATGGGAAACTGGCAGCGAAAAAAGCACTGCGCGATCGATTAATGTTGGCGGATGATGAGACAAAACCGATCGTGGCCTTTATTGGGCGATTGGATGAACAAAAAGGGGTACATTTAGTCAGCCATGCCATTCACTATGCATTGGATCGAGGTGCTCAATTTGTATTGCTGGGTTCTGCGACAGAATCAGGGATTGATGATCTGTTTCGGGCAGAAAAGAAGTTATTGAATGATAATCCGAACTGCCATTTAGAACTTGGATTTAATGAAGAACTATCACACTTGATTTATGCGGGTGCAGATATGATCGTGATTCCTAGTAATTTTGAACCTTGTGGTTTGACTCAGGTGATTGGGTTGCGATATGGGATGGTGCCTATTGTGCGGGGTGTGGGCGGATTGGTGAATACGGTGTTTGATTGGGACTATGAAGAAACTCGGCCTATTGATGAACGCAATGGATTTGTATTTTATCAGTCAGATACGATTGCGCTAGAGTCAGCGATGGGACGGGCATTAGATTTATATTATCTGAATCCTGTAAAGTTTCGGGAATTGGCCATTCAGGGAATGCGTGCTGATTATTCATGGGCCGCATCTGGAAAGCTTTATGCTGAGGTATATGAACACATTCGCCATAAATAAACCTACAATAAGGGCAATCAAAATCTGTAATATTTGGGCTAACGCATGAAGGTTTTAGGAATTAATGATTCATTGCTTGATTTTTCTGGAGAAGGATTAGCGATCGGATTATTTGAAGATAAGCTTGAATTGACTGGAGATTTGAAAGCCTTAGATGCAAAGCTTTCGGGTTTGGTTTCTGAGATTATTACGGAAGCTGATTTCAAAGGTAAGCCCGGTAGTAGCATTGCGACACGAGTGATGGGCATGGGCTTTAAAAAGCTAATGATCTTTGGCTTGGGTAAATCTGATAAGTTGAAATTTGAAGCCCTTCGCAAAGTTGCCGGAAATATGGCGAAGGCTGCTCGTCGCGAGAAATGTAAGACTGTTGCCGTTTCCCTGCCAATTGTGAATAGTAATGTTGCGGGAACTGCTCAAGCAATCGCCGAGGGCATTGAATTAGCATTGTATAAAGACATGCGCTTTAAGTCTGAAAAGGACGAAAGTACTGTTGTTGAGTCTGCAAGTTTGATTGGATTTGCTGGACAGGAAGCGGCGATCGAGAAAGCTAATATCATCTGTTCTGGCGTATTTCTAGCCCGTGAACTCGTTGCTG
>JAYUEU010000145.1:0-8168 GCA_043739065.1 Synechococcales cyanobacterium
ATGGGAATTGGATTATATGAACAATTCTCAACCCCCTACGACATGCGATCGATGTTACAACAGGGCACCAACAAATCAGCCCAACCCAATCACCTCTACGGCGACTTCACCCAAACCACCGCCCACAAACTCATCATCTCTCCAACCAGTGATCATTTAATTGAACCCTTCGACCCCACATTAATCTACGAATCAGCACAATGGGCCAGACAATCATTCAATCTCAAAACACCCATCCAGCCTATGATTATGCCCGGATTCATTCTCAGCCAAATCATTCTCTTCCTAGGCACCACGCTAACCCTAAGCTATACCCTAAAAAACAAACTCAATCTCAAAGTCCCCCGTAGTAAGGTGAATTTAGGGGGATCGAGATTCATCATAATAACTACAATTCTTCTAATCCTATCGTTAGGAATGACTGGAAAAATCCCGGCCCGATCGACCACCGATTTCATTCTAATCACTGGCCTGATTCTTCCAGTCATTCATTATGCAATCCATCATCCATCCCGCCTCACTACATTCTTCCGAACCACAGGACTGTATCTCATCCTAATTGTCATTGCATACACGATTGTTGGAATGCTCTATCGTCTTGATGAACTAATCACTCATCCCGCAATGATTCTGGGCATCCCACAATTCATGATCCAACTGCCGATCGCCCTTAGTTACGCCCGTATAGATGAACTACGATCGTTCCTATTTCCGGTTTATAGCCAAAGTGTCCAACCCAGTTGGAGATTGCTGATCTTGTTTTTACCCGAACTGATTAAACCCGGTATTATTCTCCATTCTGTCACTCAAGCCAGTCGATGGAGTTCACAATGGCTCCGACAACCCTTACAGATTAAACATCAACGGGTCACTAATCGATCGTGGCTGCTCTTGGGGGGATTAATTTTGCTCCTCATCGGTATTGTTTACCATCAAGTCAAAACGATCGCCATTCCCCTAGAATATGCAGGAATTGCCATCAAACTCCTCATTCATATGGTCATTATTCCTGGACTACTCATCATCGCCATGATGCGATCATCTGTGTTCCAAAAAATTGAGCAGCGATGGTCTTCGCTCATCCGATAAACCCGTTGGTCGATCGCCCCAGCCGCTAGAATGAATCCATCAACCGATCGTCTTAGTAGCTTGCATTGAATTAAATTTTTGGGATGACCGATCGAGTAGAATAGTCCAATCCTTTTTACGATCGTTCATGACCCGTCTCCATCCCGACACCATTGATGCCATTAAGGAAAAGGCCGACATCTACGAAGTGGTCTCGGAGTACGTGGTCCTGAAGAAACAGGGCAAAGATTTTGTAGGCTTATGTCCCTTTCACGATGACAAGCGTAAACCTAGTTTTAGTGTATCGCCAAGTAAACAGTTTTACTATTGTTTTAGCTGCGGGGCGGGCGGAAATGCAATTAAGTTTTTGATGGAAATTGGTAAACGACAATTTGGTGATGTCGTTTTGGATTTGGCGAAGAAGTATCAAGTCCCGATTAAAACTCTAGATGCCGCCGATCAACAAGAATATCAACGCCAAGTTTCGACCCGAGATCAATTGTATGAAATTCTAGCGCTGACGGCAAAATTCTATGAACATGCGCTGCGCCAACCTGCGGGAAAACCTGCATTAGAATACGTCACAGGTCAACGTCAATTTAAAGACGAAGTTCTACAAATCTTTCAAGTTGGCTATGCTCCGGGTGGTTGGGCGACGCTGTATAGCTATTTAGTTGAACAAAAAAACTATCCGGTAACATTGGTTGAAAAGGCTGGATTGATTGTTCCCCGAAAAGAAGCAACGGGCTATTACGATCGGTTTCGCGATCGGCTTATGATTCCAATTTTAGATCTTCAAGGTCGAGTGATTGGGTTTGGCGGGCGGGCGCTAGGCGATGAACAACCGAAGTATTTGAATTCACCAGAAACTGAATTGTTTGATAAAGGAAAGACTTTATATGGTTTGGACAAGGCAAAGACTGCGATCGCACGTCAAGACCGGGCGGTAGTAGTTGAAGGCTATTTTGACGTAATTGCACTTCATGCTGCGGGAATTAATGTAGCCGTTGCATCACTTGGGACTGCCTTGAGTAGTTATCAAGTGAAAATGCTCTCAAAATATACTGAATCAAAGCGAATTATTTTTAACTTTGATGCCGATCGTGCGGGGGTTCAAGCAACTGAACGGGCGATCGGAGAAGTAGCGAATCTAGCGTATCAAGGCGAAGTTCAATTGCGGATTTTGAATATTCCCGATGGTAAAGATCCCGATGAATTCTTAAAAAATAATTCGGCTAATACCTATGAACAATTACTTGAAGATGCCCCCCTTTGGATTGATTGGCAAATTCAACAAGCCATTCAAAAGCGTGATCTAAGCCGTCCTGACCAATCTCAAGCCGCCACGGAAGAAATTGTAAAACTCCTCGGAAATCTGCCCAATCCAACCTTGAGAACCTATTACATTCAAAAATGTGCAGAGCTTTTAGGTCAAGGTAATACAAGCTTTGTACGTCAAATTGAGGAAAGTTTACGGTTACAAGTGAAAGGGCAACGTTGGCATGGGCAATCAAAGAAATGGCAAACACCGGGCGATCGGACCTTAGTGGATACCTGTGAGGAACAATTACTTCGCATCTACCTCCACGCGCCTCAGCATCGGGATTTAGTTCTAGATGCTTTAGATGAACATGATTTGTCATTCACGCAACCACAGCAGCGTTACCTTTGGTATTTTGCCTTAGAGATCCAAAAACAATATCCAACTCATTTGGAATTTGAGTCCGCAGAAGCACCAGATTTATTGTCTATATTGCGCGATCGGAGTGCTGAGTTTCCCCAGGAGTTGGCGCAAGTTTGTCGATTTTTAGAACTTGATGAGAAAACCAGTGCGGATATTGAACGGGCGGCATTGGTCATTCGATCGGCAACGGCAACCCTGGAGCGGGTAGTATGCGAGAAGCGGCGGCGACATTTGTTGGATCTTTGGAAAAGTACAGATATTATTGCAAATCCTGATCTCGGGCAGCATTATCAACAACGTATTCAATCAGAAGATCGGCGGATGTTGGAACTCGATCGGCTACGTCAAACGCAATTTAATGATTTGATTGAAACACCACTTTTTTGAATAGTGAATTCTGAATTTTCGACAGGGAGAGCGATCGTTAGATCTAAAATACAACGATCGCTCCAATCTAAATTAGGCAGCAAACTAAAACTAGGTTATAAACTAAGTCGCGACTTGAATGCGGGTGCCACTAGAAAGCTCAAAGGCTTCATGAACTGCTCTCAGCGCCTCGATCGCATCTTTTTCTGCCACAATACAACTCACCTTAATCTCGGAAGTCGCAATCATTTGAATATTGATGCCATGCTGGAAAAGCGCATCAAACATTGTAGCCGCTGTTCCCGGATGATCAACCATCCCAGAACCCACAATGCTAACTTTTGCGATCGATTCGTCCACCACCACTTCTCCAAATGCCATATCGGTTTGAATCGCTTTAAGTACACGCTGAGCATCCATCGCATCCATTTGTGCAACCGTAAACGCAATATCACGCGTCATTATTTCATTAATGCTACGACAGCGCTGAGATTGAATGATCATATCAACGCTAATGTTGTTATCGGCTAATAACGAGAAGATCTGTGCCGCCATACCAGGCCGATCGGGAACATGACGAATTGCCAATTGCGCTTGTTTTAAATCTAATGCCACACCTCGCACAGGTTTATCATTAGTAGTCGATCGTCTTTTCGTAACAGATTGCGGTACGTCTTCTAGGGCAAATTGTTTCCGTAACGTAGCAACTGCCACATCACACAATGCAGCATCTACAACACAACTCACCTTCACTTCTGAGGTCGAAATCATTTGAATATTCACCCCAGCATCCGCTAATGCACTGAATATTTGAGCCGCAACGCCCGGTCGCCCAATCATCCCTGCACCGGAAATAGAAACTTTGGCAATGTCAGTATCGATTAAAACGGTTGAATCATCGGAAGCTCCAAGTGCAGGCAAAATCGTACTCGCAACAGATTCGGCACGGCTAAGAGAATCTTTGGTTACGGTGAAGGAAATATCGTTGCTGTTGCCGTCGTGGATGGACTGAATGATTAAATCAACATCTAGCTGGTGGCTAGCAATATCGCCAAAAAGCCGAGACGCAACCCCCGGACGATCGGGAACATGCAGCAATGCAATTTTTGCTTGATCCGTATCCCATTCAACGCCATCCACAGGCCTCGCTAGTTCTAACCCTTCGATCGATCGGGGTTGCGGAATAGGCGACTTAACCCAGGTTCCCGGTTCATCGGTCCAGCTCGATCGGACCACCAACGGGATGCCATAATTTTTAGCAATCTCAACCGCTCGCGGATGCAGCACCTTGGCCCCGAGACTCGCCAGTTCCAACATCTCATCACTGGTAATTTCGTCCATGAGCTGAGCTTCAGGCACCAAGCGCGGATCCGTCGTAAGAATGCCGGGAACGTCGGTATAAATTTCGCAAAAATCAGCCTTCAGTGCAGCAGCCAACGCAACCGCAGACGTATCGGAGCCACCCCGTCCGAGAGTTGTGATTTCCAGATCTTCAGTGTTGCTAACCCCTTGAAACCCAGCAACCACAATCACTTTGCCTTCGCTGAGATGCTTTTTGAGACGCGCGGTTTGAATATTAAGAATGCGGGCGCGGGTGTGATTGGCTTCAGTGATGATGCCGACTTGCGCTCCTGTAAGAGAAATTGCAGGCTGTCCGGCTTCTTGGAGCGCCATAGAAACGAGAGCCATGGAAACCTGTTCACCCGTTGCGAGCAACATATCCATTTCCCGACGGCTGGGATTTTCCGAAATTTCAGTGGCCAGCTTCACCAATCCATCAGTGCTTTTACCCATGGCTGAAACCACCATCACCACGGAATTCCCCGCGTTCACGGTCCCAATCACCCGTTTAACAACAGCCTGAATCCGCTCCACAGTCCCAACGGATGTTCCACCATACTTCTGAACAATCAATGCCATTTGAATCCCCACGAAATCTATAATCCCTAGACTATCGATTCGGGGACGATCGGGCAACATCCAGACCAAAGATCGCAGTGCCAATGAGATCGAAAATAGAGACAAAAAAGAAACCGAAAAAGAGGACATGCCAAGTGGCGATCGTCTTTTTCAGTTCCGTAATAACGGTTTTGATTGAGTCTTGCAGCCTTGCTTTAATGAATTCGCCATCAGCAATTATTTATTAAAGCAAAGACTGCAAGGATTAAAGAAGTATTAATTTTCGTTAGGCGTTGTTGAGGGCATGATTGCAAGAATATTTAAAATGGGTAACGCTGAGGATTCTAGTCGCGATACTCACCGGAATTTCTAGGGCTTGAGAGAGCTGGATTAAAAAGGACGACTCGTCCCGTGAAATCATGCCGTCAGCCAATACTAGGTCTGAAGCGGAGGCGAAGGCAGCTTCTCGAAGTTCAGGTGGCAACGTTTCCCGTACTGAGGCTAGTAATATATCTTCGCCATCACGTTGCAAAATCGTGAAAAGCTTCTGATACATTCTGCGCATTGTTTGGGGCTGAAAATGCTCAAAAAGGGACATCTGTCCTAGATGACGATCGATCGCGTCTAGTTCTTCATCTGCCAAATAACTATCCGATGCGATCGCTAGCAGAGTGATTCCAGCGTAGGCTTCTTGAGGGCTAAGTGCGATAAGAGTTTGGTTGAGAGATTCTGTGAGCATATCGGGCTGTTCAATGAGTAAATTCATCATGTCGGGAAATCCCTCTCTTCCGATGATCTGTAGGCACAGGCTGATAGCTTAATCGTACCCAGAAGTCTGGTAGAGTGAACGCGCCGCTTAAGATCAGTTGGAACTTCAGTCATTTGGCGGATCTGGCAATCTGGTAACAGAATTCACGATTCGGAATTCAGGCATCGATTTTTATTGACGATTTTATTTACTGTGAGCCATTTCACGATGCAAAACCGTCTTGCGCCTTTCATTCAGGAATATATGTACCGCAATGGTTGGCCGGGATTGCGTCCAATTCAGGAAGACGCTTGTCGGGTAATTTTTGATTCAGACGATCATTTGTTGGTTGCGGCGGGAACTGCGGCGGGGAAAACTGAAGCGGCGTTCATTCCAGTATTGACGGAATTGTTTAATCAATCACCCCAGGGCATTGGGGCATTATATATCGGACCGATTAAGGCGTTGATTAATGATCAATTTGAACGATTGACCGATTTGCTTGAGATGGCGGATATTCCGGTTCAGATGTGGCATGGTGATGTTACGCAGAGCAAAAAGAAGAAGGTTTTAAATGAGGGTCGGGGTATTTTGCAGATTACGCCGGAGTCGTTAGAAAGTTTGTTGGTTAATAAAGCGAAGGATTTGCCCCGACTTTTTGGACGATTGAAATTTGTAATCATTGATGAGGTTCATGCATTTATTGGGAGCGATCGGGGCGATCAAGTTCTTTGCCAACTCACCCGTCTTGCGCAAATTACGGGCAATGAAGCCAGACGAATTGGATTATCAGCTACATTGGGCGATTATGCTTTGGCCGAACGATGGATGTCGGCAGGGACTAGGCGAAAGGTGGCGGTACCGATGGTGGAAACTGCTGGCCGTAAAATTCAACTTTCCATTGAACATTTCTATGATCCAGGGATTGTAGTTCGAGCACAGGGCGATGCGCGGGATTCTTCATTTAATCCCTATCATTTACATTTATTCCAACAAACTCTGAATCAGAAATGTCTCGTGTTTGCCAATGGAAGAACTGCTACAGAAGAAGCCATTATGGCCATGCGCACGATCGCACTTGCGAAGGGAAATCCCGATGTTTATCATGTCCACCATGGAAGCATTTCAGCAGATTTGCGGGCAGTGGCAGAGACGGCGATGCGATCGAAGGATATTCCTGCGGTGACGGCAGCGACGATGACTTTTGAGATGGGAATTGATCTCGGTCAACTCGATCGGGTTATACAGCTTGAATCTCCGGCTTCTGTCGCGAGTTTTTTACAACGCTTAGGTCGATCGGGACGGCGGGGCGGAGTGTCGGAAATGAGGTTTGTTTGTGCGGAAGATAGACTGACGGGTGAGGAAACAATTCCTGAACAAATTCCGTGGCAACTTTTACAGGCGATCGCAATCATTCAACTCTATCTAGAAGACAAATGGATTGAACCACCACCAAATGGACAATATCCCTATAGTTTACTTTACCACCAGACGATGAGTACTTTAATGTCTCAAGGTGAATTAAGTCCAGCGCATCTTGCTCAACACGTTTTGACATTGCCACCCTTTAAAAATATTCAACAATCTGACTATCGCCAATTACTGCGCCATTGGATTGAATTGAATCATATTGAAACAACGGAAAAGTCAACGCTAATTTTGGGTTTGAAAGGTGAGACGATTGTTCGCAATTTTAAATTCTATGCAATTTTTCCGGATCATCAAGAATATACCGTAATGAACAACGATCGGGTGATTGGATCAATTATGGTGGCACCGGGGACGGGCGATCGTATTGCTCTGGCGGGAAGTGTTTGGGAAATTATTGAAGTGAATCAAAAATCAAAGGTCGTCAAAGCCCGATCGTCGTCAAAATCGGTAAATGCTAGTTCTTGGCGCGGGACGACAGGAGAGATTCATACTAAAGTTCTGACCAGAATGCGGCAGGTATTGCGGGAAGATACCCAGTATTCTTATTTGCAACAGGGCGCTGTCGATCGGCTTCAGATCGCTCGTGAAATGGCTCGTCGTCAGGGAATTACAGAAAATCTTGTTACCTATTTAGAGGAGGGCTATGTTTGTTTGTTTCCTTGGATTGGAAGTAAGGGGTTCAAAACTTTAGAACGATATTTACGTAACCATTGTCGATCGATGTTGAAAATTAAAGGTATTAAAGGCCGATCGCCCTATTTTATGGTTGTGAATTTGGGGAAGTGTGCAGCAGAAAATTTACTGTATGAATTGCATAGTTTGGGCGATCGAAATTTGACTTCAGATATGTTTATGGAAGAAGACGAAGCGCCAACGGTACAGAAATTTGATATGTATATTCCACCAAATTTGATCAAACAACAGTTTATTTCAGATGGATTGGCGATGGCTGAACTTGCTCAAGTAGCGCAG
>JAYUEU010000146.1:0-11298 GCA_043739065.1 Synechococcales cyanobacterium
ACCTGACAGGCCAAACGTCGAAGCTTCTCCCGCGAACCCACCAGTGAATGAGGATGCAAGGCGAACCGAGCCTTCTCCTTCCAATTCAATGGCGACACATTCCCTGATACCGCCACCGCACAGGTTCCGCAGGTTCCAAGGCTGTGACAATTAATCACCTTAGACCCACCGTTGTATAAAGCAACATCATGCTCCAAAAGAACCTGACGTAGATTAGACCCGAGCGAACAGGCGATCGATTTTCCTTCAGCCTTTACGATCGGCATACTTTCCTCCTTCATCACATTCTGAACAATATCCTATCTCCTAAAGCCAAGATACTTTAGACCGTTTCACCATCATACTTTTCCATAAACTCATTAGCACTTTCACGATCGCTCCTGCCCTCTTCCAACGGTCGCCATCGCTTTCACTTCAGGTCCGATCGGATGTCCCTGATCTGACATCAGACGATAGTGAGTTCTCGCGAGTGATGGTGATATTCCCTTCATTATCCCGACTGAATCCATAGTGAGGCATTTGGATAGAATCAGTGTTGTAGCCTTCGAGTAAATATTCAGCCACGAATGCAGCTTGGGTTCCTTCTGGAGCTAGATTCCCAAGCGATTCTAATTGGGATTTGAAGTTGTTGTCGATCGCTTCAATTCCTTGTTCTTCCATATTTACTCGGACTCGCAAAACCTCTACCATTTGCGGACCAGACAATTCATTATTGAGAATCTGGTAATCATCATTCCCTCGTTTTTCAGCCACAAAACAATCGTCGTCTTCCGCCCAACCCCCGCAAACATCGCAAAATCCGCCCGCGCATTAAACTGTTTCACCCGTTCCTCATCTCCCAATACCCGAAAACTCATCTCTCCCATACACCCGACAAACTGACTGCGTGAATCAGGAGCGATCGCCGTTTGGATATTAAAATAACTCGGAAAAATTCCCTCAATCAATTCACTCGAAAACTCAATTCCACTATATTGATTCCATTTTCGCAGCAAACTATTAAACACCCGATCGCGATCGGGCAACGGATTATCCACCGCCCCCATCCGAAAATTGGTCGGCGTAAAAAATCGTAAATCCACCTGTTTACATTGACTCGAAGCCTGCTCAAACAACTGGCTATAACTCGAAAACCCGGCCCAAGGCTGCCCCGACTGCACCGTCCCCAACACACTCGTCACCGTCAAATCAGCAGCACCCAAATGCCAAGCCTTCGCCGGATTCAAATCTAACCACAACTTACTCAAATGTCCGAACAACACATCATCCAACAATGAAATCTGCCACCAGCAAGCCGTCCCCGCCGGAATGGCCCGATCGTACTCCCACCGAATTTTCCGATCGCCCGTCTGAAGTGGTGACAATGTAAATGCCTTATCCGTCTTCTGTTCATGTAACCGATCGGCCAACGGCTTATCAATCGCACTCACAATTTCCAAAAACAATGCATGATAATGTCGCCCCGTCAGGAAACTAGGATAGATAGGCGATCGGGGCACAAGATTCAAAACAAGACTATGTGGCATAAAAACTCCATCAAAATTTTCTGCCACCATGAGTGACAGTTTTTCAAAACAATACAGTTCAAATAGTTTCTCCCGCTATTAGTGCGAGTATTTCAACTAACCTGCAATCCAAAAGTCCTCTTCATCCATTAAACGAATTTTTACGCCATTCATGGCAGCAGTCATAATGCCGGAAAACCCTGGAAAGATAGTGAAATGCTTCTTTCCATCATCACAATCTACAACAATCGGATAAGACACAATTCCTTGCTTTCGTAAGCGAATGATAATGCCTTGGTTCGCGATCGTCGAAACAACAACTCCCGGTAACAACTCCTTGCCAAGTTCTTTCAAAAGTGGAGTCGGAGATATAGCACCACTTAACGTTCTTTGAATTCGACAATCTTTAAAGGCTGTCAATTTGTTTAAGTTACTCCGTTTAAAATTTTCGATATCGCCATCATGACGAAAATGAAATGTGAGTTCATAGATAGATTGAGCGCGACCTGTAATTTCGATATTTTCTCCACTACTAGAAAACTCATAATTACGAAGTAGATGAATTGGATCGAGATCAGTTTCTTCAGACTGATCAAGCAGAAATCCACGCGGATCACGAATATGAAGGTTGCCAAACAGACTAGAACGAAATTGAAATAGAGGAGAATAACTAGCACTAAAAATCTTGCAGAACTGAATAAGTTTCTCGGCAACATCAGAATCATGCTTAAATAAATTCTCAAACTCTTTCAGCGATCGTTTTTTACTGTTCAGTGCTTCCCAATCGTCGGGTGATTCACTTTTAAGAAAAGCTGAAACAATCCCCCACTTGAGATTTGGTTTCATCCATTGAAGTGGATCATTAATTAAAGTCTTATCGGAACTTCTAGCAATTAACTCTGCTGCTTGTAGAGCTTTCATACGGCTCTGGTAATATTTCCAGTCTCGCTTACCACCTAAAACGTCCTGAACGGTTGAGAATAATTTTGGAATCAGATCAGCCTGTGGAAGCTTATCCATGAAGTCTTCCAACATTAGCAGTGGCTTGGCTGTTTCTAGTAAGGCTTCAGATTGCCAATAAGCCTTTAGGAAAGGACGCTCTAAAGACTGTAGCTCGGATAGTTTTGTTTGTAGAGCAGTCCGCCCACCTTGAACATCAAGATCAGCCAATCCCTCTTCCCAAGCTTTTTCTGGCAGATATGCGATCGCCTCCGAAGGAATATCAGTTTGCTGTTTTCCCAAAACTCGCCCAACCCGCCCAATCCGTTGCCAAAAAGCAGAACGATCGTGAGCTGAAAATATCATCCAATCTAAATTCTGTCGAACGGGTGCAGGATGCCGTTCAAAGTTAAACCCTACATCAACTGTACTTGTTGCTAAAATAACTCGCTGTTGGGCAGCCCATTCACGTTCTTGTTTTGGCGTAGAGCCATGAATTCGCCCGAATTGCTGATCTAATCCTTGCTTTTTTAATAAGTCAGCCAATCGATTGATATGGTCTTTTGAGTCCAAAATAACCGCGCCATTTTGATCTGGGTACTTGTGGAAACGTTGAACCACCTCATCAGCCAAGACTTTCAATAATTCATCTCGCTCTAATTGAGGACGAATTTCTAGATTGACAGGGGTCTGAGATGGAATTTGGCAAGATCCCAATTCCCCATTAATTTTCTTAATTCGCACTCCACGTTGTTCAAGAATCCCTAATGCAGCTTCACAAGCAGCTTCTGGTGTCGCCGTTAGCAAAATCACTCGTTTTCCTGCTTGAAAGAATCCAAAAATATGTAGATACGTTAGATAGAACAATAAGCTAACTAATTGCTTAGCATCATATAAGTGGAATTCATCAAAAATGATGGTTGAGAACTGCGTATAGAAACTGCTAGCAAGATTTGTTTTATCTAGCTTGTGATAACTGAAGAATGTAGCGTAGTAGAAAATATCTGGGTTGGTCACCAGCAATAATGGACGATTTTGCCCAACCTCTGGAAATATGCTTGCTGGATTACGAAGCAAGTTGTACAGCTTTTCACCTGGACGAAACCCAACGCGATCGTTTGCCCACTGCCGGACTTCCTTAGCTGAAACGGCCTTAACGACATGATTAAGCTTGCCCTGACTATCTCGAATAAATTCCTCCGCAGCCTTGGTTTGCTGTTCGATCAGTGCATTGGTCGGAGCAATATAAATCGCATTACGATTTGACTGATGAAGCAACGCCGACAATCCTGCCTTAGTCTTCCCCGTTCCAGTCGGAGCTAGATCCAGAACAATATCGTAATCATGAGCCGATGCCTCAAAAACATCAATCTGATGCTGTAGGGCACGATCCATAAATTTCAGACCATCCGGTAGATTCTGAGATTCTGGAATAGTTTTAGCTTCTAAATATATTGAAATTGGGGTGTTAGACATTACTCGTTTCTCCTCCACAAAACTGAAGATTAGCAGGTGTGATATGGTCGCCCATCTTCCATGCAATACCTCGAAATCTCAAATTTCTAACGAGAGATGTCGGTGGCATAGAAATTAAATCAAAAGACAAGTAACTTAAATCGGTGGGTAGATCCGCCGTACTGAAAAAAGCTGTACTGCTATATTCACCCATCGGCAAGCTTTCCACAGACATGTTCTGCAGTGTCTTAACTCGCACTTTACTCATAAATTTGCCGACTCGAATGTAATCAGGTAATTCCCGATCGCCAAACACAAGAGTATGAAAGTAATTTCCCCGTTCAATCATTCGTAGCTTTCCCGTTTGTGGAAAATTGCTAGGACGAAATGTACTCGGTTTCTCACCTTTACGCACTCTGAGCGAATCTTCACGAGCTGTCGCCACCCGATTATTCGTCATGGAATACCAATAGGAGTCAGAAAGAGCATTAAATCTCTCCAATCTGAACGTCGCACTCCCCTGAGCAGACCAAGCAGGCAAGATATAACATTCTGCATTCAATGGCGTTAAGTCTTCAACATACCGAGGTTTCCCACTTTCTTGACTCGTGAGTCGGTAGGGCGATCGTGCCCAGCCCAAGGCATAAGCTAAGGCATAATTTCCGATCGCCCCTTCAGTGTAGTAAGTATCTGATAGTTCCCTCGAAGCAAAGAAGATCGGTTCAGCACACCATAATTCAATTAGTCTTGCAGCTTTAAATTGTGGTGTAACTTCTGAAGATGTATTTATCAAACTAAGTTGCTGAGACATAATCTAACTCGCTACCTCAGCCGTATCTTTCTTCTTATTCTTGCTCTTTTTTGGTTCAGAGACTTGACGGAATGGCTCATAGGATGAATCTAATCGTTTTAAGAAGTTCTCCCGCTCAGCATCTGACCAATTTTGATCAATATCAGCGATCGTAGCCACTAATTCCTCCTCAGAAAGTTGGATTGAAATACCTCGCCGGGTTGACCAAGAAGAAACCACATCTTTTGTCGCTTTAATCAATGAATTCCTATCAAGTGGATGTTCCATTGGGATATCAGAAGCCACGAATTCATCATGTAATGCTTGAACAAGCTCTAAAGAACTAGGAAGCTCTGCAATACCTCCAAAAATTCCCAGTATTTGATTTTCCATACGACCCACACGGCTAGAAACAGCACCATAACGGCTAGTCAGTAAAATATTACCGACGACATAGCGGAACTCATCAGCCGTCACATCTTTCAGCGTCACAATATCCAGAAAATGAAGCCCCGGTTTGATGTATTCACTGGTATTCAGTGACTGGGATGCTTTGTCTTCAGCATCATTTTTCTTTAACCGCATCGTGCCATTTTCATAGACTCCATTGAGTGTTCGATCATCAATAGTGTCTGAAGCTGGTAGTAAGCTGAATGCATCTTCCGTCCAGAGCCGACTTTTCTGAGCGCCGCCACCACCCGCCGCAAACCCATAGAGAAAGCAATCCACACACATTTCACAAGGAGCATTTGTATTTAATGAACACGTAAGAATCTCTTCCTTTTTCTTGATGGTATACAGCAAATCATAAGCTCTTAGATGTTCTCGTCCATAGCGACGCTCTGGCGCAACTTGTTTGCGTTTGGTCATCACAAGACGCTGAACAACTTGCTTCCGCCCTTCTTCAGATATTCCGGCAGCAACAAACTCCCGGCACATTGGTTCCCCTGTGCCTTCTGTTCGTAGAATAAGTTCAGAAAGGGACGTTCGTAGCACAACTAAACTGATAGTGCGTGCTTTAGGGAAATTTTCGTAGGTAGGCGCAAAAAATGGAGCCAGCTTTTCGATCGACATAATAAATTCCTCAGTGATTGTTAGATAATGATTAGGCTTATGCAGCAGTATCAGATTTCTTATCGTCAGCCTTAGATTTTTCTCTTAAGTCCCGACGTGCTTCTTCTAAGAAAAAGAGGTAAGCGGCTCCCAGATTTTTCTGATCACTCAGAAGTTTGTCTGGACGACCCTGATAAACTTCTTCATAGAGTTGACGGAGGACTCCATAGTAGTTTTTCAGATGTTCGAGTTTAGTCAAACCCACACCGTGTTCTCGAATTCGATCGAGCCTGGTGTGATACTTCCGAACAAGAGCAGCAAACATAAAATCCAAATCCATATATGCTTTCTGCGATCGTGCAGCAGCGAGAAACTCGCCAAATGGTTCCACTAGAGATGTTCGTTTCTCGGCGGAACTGCCCCAAAGTTTTGCTTCAGCCGCAATCTGAGTTGCATTACGAAGGTGGTTTGTGAGTGCAGAATTATCATTAGGCATCAGACTCTCCAGCAATTGATGTAAAGGTTCACGAATTCGACTCCAGTTAAATGAAAGGTTAGGTTCATCCTGCTCACGCAAAATCCAGCGCAGCAGAACAAAATAAAGACTAAACGGTCGAGAACAAGCACGAGCTAAATCATGAAGACAATCATCGAGCTTTGATAGACTCACTACGGCTAAAGCTAAATCTGAAAGATACCGCAGCCGATCGCGAATGATCATTGCCTCAGCACGATCGTAAGTTCCCAGTTGTGAACCAGGAATATTCAGCAGAGATTGCAGTGTTGAAGGAATCCCCTCAACCCTCCCAAAATGCTGAGTACTTGAATCGACCTGCATTCCAGCACTTAAAACAAATGGAAACCCAATTTCAGGTGCCAGAGATAACTCCAACGCCATTCGCAATGATTTTAATAGCGTTAATGATGTCGTTATATCGCCCCAAGTAAGCGGCAGAATGATGCTGGAGTAGACAAAATCTCTGCGTTTTGGAAAAGCAATTCCGACTACTTTATTAGGCTGGAAAACCATTTCCCGATCGCGATATAGTTTCAATTCATTTAAGGTTACTGGGCCTCCATCGGTATTGATTGCGGCCATCTGTTCAAGCCAGTCTTTCCAAATCTCTAATAATGCCGGACTTGATCCCTCCGGCAAGGCGAAGTGCAGATAGTAGGGCGATTCCTTTGGTTTGGCTGCCGGGAAATGGGCACCCACTGTCATAAGTTGGTACGCCAGCATCACCATTGGATCAGCCTGTCGCACCGGGTCACTACTCATCCCACCAGGCAATCGATTAGAAAACATCTGAATCTTGGTACCGATCGGCATTTTGTCTGAACCTAATGCTGCGGTTTCGCCCAATGTCGCTCCTAATGAACATCGCTGTCGCGGATTGGCTTCAATGTATGCAGTCAGTTCAGTCGCGCCCATTACAGTCTGAATTCCAGGACAACTCAACGATCGTCGCACAGCCATCACTAGTTCTTCAGAAGTCTCGTCAGTAACTTGAGCCGTTTTGCCCTGTCTCATTTCCAGTGATTCTGTTAATGCCGCTAATACGCCCTCCATAGATTTCGGTGAAGCTCTAGCAGCAAATAGCCCCTTACCATACAGCGCATCAAATGGTTCTAGCACTAATTTTTGTGGGTCTGTGAGTCCTGCATGATTCGCAATTCGTCCCCAAACATCCTTTGCAGGTATAGATGGAATTACTTCTCGATAACTCAGGTAAGCTGCCTTTAGACCTTCTGCGATCGCAAATTCATCCGCATTAGAAACAGGTACTAATCCAGATGCAATCGCCGCCGCAACATTCTCTTCTCCAGCCTTTTGAAGCCCCCACTTATCGATGTCTGCTTGAACTTTATCTACTTTAAATCCTGCCTTTTTACGTTCTAGTAATGCCATCACCACACTCAGAACCTCTTCTCGATCGTGTTGTACGGCCTGAGCTGAAATCTTGATGCCGTCTTTAGTTGGACGCACCAGTTGCTCAATATTTCCACCAAATACCTGATTGATTTTACACTGCCAAACAGAAGCGATTTCTTGGGTCAGGTCGATCGTTGGTAAGCTTGAACCTTCCGCTAGAAAACCATCTGCAAAGAGAGCTAATGGATTACAACCATTTCGTTGTAGAACTTCTACGCAGGAACTAAGTAGTAATGCAGTAATGTAGCCGCGATCTTCTGTGATTTTCACTCGAAAGAGTTCACAGGGACGACCCAGCACATGAATCAATTCTGTCCGAATTTTGCGAATAATCGTTTCTTCTGGTAATTCCAAATCAAATTGGTCTGCTGCTCTTAAAATCGAAGCCCATTGCTCAATCCTTGGATCTTCAGGTAAAAATCTCGCTCCATCGCTGACATTATGGGCAGAATGACGCTCAATCAATTTACGAGTTAATTCCAGTGCCTCATCATCCGGAATGAACTGACTGACACAAGCTTCTTCTAGTTGATGACGCAGAAATTCTTGATTTCGGGCAAGTGTTTTAACACTGCGTTTAGATGGATCTAATTTGTTTAGATCATGGACTGCGGTCGCTCCAAGCAAGATGCCTCGCTCACGATCGGGCACATCTGCTAATCGACTTACTGTAAGCGTGAATTGACAAGCAGAATCCAAATGCTCGGCCAAGGTATGACTTTTTCTTACACCTGTTTGGTGATGGACACCATGCAATTCATAGAGCTTAGGACGTACTTCAATAAAGTATCGTTCTTCTAGTGTTTTAATAGGACGATCGAACAGTGACATTCATCAGGCTCCTTTCAATATCTCTAAACTTTAAGCAATACAAATAAAATCTCATATGCCAATTTATTCTATGAGACTGTGGAAATAGCCTCTCCCACTCCATTAATCAATCGATACTCAAACTGCATTCCCGTCCTACGCCGATCGAACTTCCATCCCTGCTTCTGGGCACAATGTTTAGTCGCCGAAAACCGGTGTCCCACGCGCTGCACCAGATCATCTGTCGAATGCCACCCACCATCACCCATCACAGAAGCCAACAACTCCAACTTAGTCATAATTTCCCTCCAAAAATATTATATAGACTCAACTCATCTCCAGAAATCAACCCAATCCGATCGCATTCCTGTAAAATGCAGTTGCATGAACTCAATATAAATCACAAATCCTAAAAGTGCAAATACAAATCTAAAATGGTACGCAAAAAAGAAACACTTACACTATCAGTTCCGCCCGGAACCAAGGAAAAACTTGACGCGATCGCCGATCGTCTCGGGATTACTTGGGGAACTAAGCCCAGTCCATCAGGACTCGTCACAAAGATCGCTGAACAAGAGTTTGAAGTAGCCTTACCCTTCACCCTCTCCACTGCTCAAGTCCAAGCATTTCATCAAGCCGTGCGAGATCTCGTGGATACAGGACATATTGAAGAAGCGAAAAATGTACTTACACTTTTAATCGATCGAGGCAACCTTGAAGCACCTCTGCGGCAAGACCTCCTGCGGCAAGTCAGTCAACCCATGGAAGGCTGGCGCATTCAAGCCAACCAGTTCATCACCAACAAACAGTCCTTTCATGTCTTCTACAGCAACTCTCAGGCAACATCACTAGAACTCACGGCTCGTTACGCCGAAGTCACCTTTCACGAAAAACGATACTACTTACAGATTTGGTGTGACGAAACCAATGACAGTACAGACCTCCCATCACTCAAACACAATCGTTGTTTAAGATTCGATCGGATTCAATCTCTCTTCCCCATTAATACCAAATGGCGGGAAAGCCTCGATAGCATTGAAGTGACTTTTAATCTCATGGGCGGGCTGTCCAAAGCCTACGAACCCAAACCCGACGATATTCAAGATCAAAACTTAGATAAGATTCGCCAAATTACGCGTCGCGTCGTGAATCCCTTCTGGTTTTTCCGCGAAATTATCCGCTACGGCGAAGACTGCGAAATCATCAGCCCGCCCGAAATTCGGCAACAATTCCGCCAAAAAATCCAAGCCCTCTCCGATCGCTACACCAACTCCTAAATTAATCAAGCCCCCATTTCCGCCGCCAACTAGAAGTCGATCGCCTGCCCGATCGTTCCTGCTCCTGATTCTGTCGGGCCAAAATTTCCTGCGCCGTCCCCACCAATCCCGGATCCTGGTACGCAATTCCGGCCCGTGTTTCCAAATGATCTTGCTCCATCTCAGACAAACGCGGCAAACCATCCCCCGACCAAGCCGCCACCGTCCCGTTTGACCATTGACCCGATCGGGAATCCGAGGCCGCAATAGATCCGATCGCCAACCCCGCCGCCATCATCGCACTCCGCACCGCTGCCGATCGCGAATAAGTTGCCAGCCGTCCATTAGGATCCAGGCAAGCCGCCACCTGCTTAAAAAACTCCACCGTCCAAAGCTGCGGACATTTGCGCGGAGAAAACGGATCAAAGAAAATCGCATCCGCCTGAAAGCCCAACGCCGACAATCGTTGCACCGTCTGCCGCCCATCGCCAATTAATAATTCAGCCGTCAGATTATGCCGATGACAACGGTGCGTCTGGGCCAACTCACTCAAAATAGTCTGGATTCCAAGTGGCCAACTCGTGAGTAATTCTGGCGTAATCGCCCCGATCGGCACCGAAGCATCAATTTCCAAAGCATACAATTCAATTTTGCAATCCGGATTCACCCGCCAAATCGTCTCGATCGCCGCCGCCGAATTGTAACCAAGCCCATAACACACATCCAAAAGCCGAATCCGATCGCATAGTGCTCGATCGTCCAATTGCGTCACCTGAGCAAACTTCTCAAACGCCTCAGACTTAGCCCCCTGATGACTATGGAACGCCTCCCCAAATTCTTCTGAAAAAAATGTAAATGATCCATCCACCGTCTTCTGGGGAATCCAAGTCATGAAAAACTCTCGTCATAGTTCCTGAGTCGTCACCATACCGTAACAAAAAATAGACATAAAAATAGGGCAAGAATTCACTCACCCTACGCCTTTGCTACACTCAGTTGTCTGCTACGGACTCAACATTCAACTCAATAACCGAAGCGATTCTATGTTGAACGCCGATTCCGTAAAAGCCATAAACAACTAATATCACAGCCTCCACGGATAGCTCAGAGTCTAGATTATCTTTACTGAATCTCTACAAATTAGCCCCCAGATTTGAAATTACGACCTCTTAGACAGAACCGCCTGTCAAAATGAATAATCCGATACAGTTCGGGAAGCCGTACAGCATTACTTGTTGCGCTGGAGACCCGATTTTCGATAAGTTAGCAGTCGAATAGAGAGAGTGCTAACTTATCTGGCGAGTCCAGTAGTCTCTTCTCAGAAAAATATTTCGTTAACGCGTTTGGAGAATTGACATGGCATCCGTAACTCTGACTGTATCCACCGTAAAACCTTTGGGCGATCGCGTCTTCGTGCGTGTCTCTGAAGCTGAAGAAAAAACTGCAGGCGGAATCATCCTTCCTGATAACGCTAAAGAAAAGCCACAAATCGGCGAAGTCATGCAAGTCGGTCCCGGCAAGCGCGGCGATGACGGTTCATTCCAAGCAATGGAAGTT
>JAYUEU010000147.1:0-3503 GCA_043739065.1 Synechococcales cyanobacterium
AGAGCGAGATGACTTTGATCAATGATCATTCCAATAAACCCAGAGATGGTACTACCAACCGGACCTCGTGAACTCCAATAGTTGACATAATCAGGGTTAGTCCGATCAAAGAGTGAGAAACTATAACTTCCCGGCGCGCTCCCATTTCCTGCAATTGCACTCAGTGGTACATCCCCTAGGAATAAATCATTAGTGCTGTTGATGTTTGAATCAGTCGAGAAGTAGAATGATACCGTTTCATTAGCAGAAGTAACACCCCCGATATTCTTAATGGTGAATGTTCCAGTTGCTAGATCTGTATTAGAAATAGTGGCGGTATTCGTTGTCAAACCTCCTCCTGTCAAATCAGGGTCTCCGAGACCTGTGATAGTTATAGCGGTGGATGCTTTTGCATTGTCATCAAAATTCTTTTCATTAACTACTGCTCTAGTCGGGTTCTCCGGATTAACCACGGCAATAATCTGATAATTGGAGCCATTTTGCCCACTCCAATAAGGATCATTTTTGCCTGGTAGATTTAGTACGATTTGACCGACACTAGCCTTAGTAGGAACGCCTGGAGTCGTGACCACTCCATTTGTGACTTTCTCTGCCATACCCTTTGCCACTGTTCCGACAGCTGAAGCCAGATTCCCCGGAGTTAAAAGACGGTCCCCGGCATCCAGTACCCCGTCTTTTGATAGGTAGTAAGCTACAGTGACATTGCTCGCCGCAAAATCACCAGTGTTTTCTAGTTGGTAGGCTTGGATCGTAACTTGGTTATTAGCTGAGTTTACATCTAGTGGGAGGGATGATTTATCGAGTGCGATCGTACTATTTGCCAAACTTAGATTAGTAATTCCCAGCCGTCCGGTAAGGTTCAGAGTGTAAGGCAGTGGAGTACCAGGACTAGTATAGTTTTGGGGAAAGACTACATTGATGTAATAGGTATTGGGCTGAAAAATATCTGTTAAACCAGCGTCAGAGACAAGATTTAAATCGTTAACAGTTGTAGGAGTGATATTGGATCCTTGTGCATAGACTTTAGTGATAACACCAGGAGTTGTATTGATGCCTGTAAGAAGGCTCGCGGTTTCTACCCTAAACTTATACCAGTCACTCCGATCTGCTGCGCCATTACCACCGATTTTATCGATAAAATTTCCAGACCCATCTAAGACTCCCAAATCAAATGCATTCGGTACAGAAAGCCCTGCAGTGAATTGAGGTTTTTTTGTAGTGATTGCATTCAGAGAATACGTAGCTTTAAAACCATCATACTGAATCCCAGCCATAGTAGTAGATAGTGGAACAATTTCCAACGTATTACTACTAACTAAAACATCCCCGTTCATTTTCCAGAATACTGTCTGTCCATTATTCTGATCACGCCATAGAATGTCAGCTTTACCGTCTCCATCTAAGTCTTTAACTAACTCAGCAGAAAATCCTTCATACTGAATATTTAAATTGTTAGTAACATTAGGGTCTGAAGTTGCTTGTTTTACGAGACTTCCTTTAATCGTTAATCCATCTCCGAGAAACTCCCAAAGAACTATAGCTCCTCCACTCACAGGATCGACTTGTGTTGTTTTACCATTCCAAAATAGAACGTCAGGTCGTCCATCACCTGTAAAGTCTGCGATTGCTGAGATTCGATAATTATTTGAAACTTGGTAAGCAACACCTTCGGGTGCTGTTTCAAATGTATTTTTCATCTTCCAAAAAACAATTGTTTCCGATTGAGAATTCCGCCACAAAACATCAGCGAATCCATCGTTATTAAAGTCTCTAAAGGCAACAACCTTCCAGTCCTGAGAAACAGGAGTTGATACTACTAGTTGCCCCTGCTTAATGCCACTCCGATCGATATCCCAAGTTACAACGGCATTGCTGTTTATGTTGCGCCAAAGAATACGACCATTTGAAAATCCTGAAATTTGCCAATCAGAGTAAACTCTCACGTTACCCTGCGTAAGGCTTACATCAGCGACCAATGTATTCTGCTTCATAAACCAAGCATTCATTTGTCCAGTGACTTGATTTCTTAAAAGGATATCAGTCGATCCATCTTTATCAATATCTTCTACTCCAACAATCTTCCAATTGCTATCTTTTGGAGCTAAAGCTGCACCTGAGCTATCTTGGAGGTATGTATTTATATTGTCTTTTCTGACAGTTCCATTCTCCATGAACCATATATAGAACTGGTTTTTTACTGTATCTTTCCAGAGAATATCATCTACACCATCATTGTTAAAATCACCAGTAGCGATCAGTTGAGAGTTCGCAGGTGCAGCAGTCGCATCAAATTTGCCTTTTGCATCAATAGCGGGTCCTGTCGTTTGCCATACATCTAATCCACCTGCGGGATTACTCCAAAGTGCACTGACTGTCTTTTGGCTACTGCTCGCAAATACGTCTAGGCTATAAGTCGAATCAACCGGGACAAGACCCGATCGTTCAATTTTGATGTAATAAGTGCCTGCCGCTAGGTCGGCTAATGTGGAATCTGAAGTCGAGTTATAAGACTCAGAGATTGAGCCTTTATTTTCAGCACGGAGGGAAATTGCGATCGGGTTAACGTCGGGCGTAGTTTCAGACGATGCTTTGAACAGTGAAAGCTTTACATCACCTTTAATTCCTGTGACATTCAGCCTTAGATTACTACTACTACCTGAGATCTTGAAGCGGTAGAAGTCAAGAAGATTAGTTGAATTAAGAAGCTGATCGACTGCGCCTTGAGCAGAATTGTTAACTCCGGTCAGTTGAGTGGCAGTTGCAAAGGAATCATTAGTGACGTTAGAAGTAGGCATGGCAAGTTGACCTTGGGATACTGCTTAGAATGGATGAGTTTCGATTGTGCCAATTCATGAGGAATTGATATGATCAGGAAGAATGTCGCTTTGCTACTCTTTTTTAGAGATAGCTTTCCCTATTTCGATTCAATTATTTCATCGTGCCGATCGGGCTTAAATTGAAACATAAAAATCCTCGCTATCTTCGCTGAATATTCCGGTTAACTGTAACCAGAAGTAGTTTTATTGATAACTATAACTGCGATCTTAACGAGGAAAAAGGACATTCAGCCGATTTGCTTAGCGTGGTCGCTATGGTAGACAAGCTAAAATTCAATTCCTGCTTGTGCTTTGATACCTTGGGCTTTAAATGGATGCTTGATAATTTTCATCTCGGTGACAAGATCGGCCCGATCGATGAGAGCTTCTGGTGCCCCACGTCCCGTTAGAATGACATGCTTTAAATCAGGTTTTAGCGTGAGTCCGTCCAAGACTTGCTCGGTGGTTAAGTACCCCAACTTTAAGGCGATGTTAACTTCATCAAGAAGTACTACGTCATAGTCTTGATTTTGGATGTATTCGAGGGATTTTTTCCACGCAGTTTGAGCCATTTCAATATCCCGATCGCGGTCTTGGGTATCCCAGGTGAACCCTTCCCCCATGGCATGAAAGGTGAGTTGGTCTCCCCAGGATACGAAGGCGGCTTTTTCGGCCGGTTCCCAAGCT
>JAYUEU010000148.1:0-2758 GCA_043739065.1 Synechococcales cyanobacterium
AGCCCATCCCTGTGCTAACGAGTCTAAAATCCGATCGCCCTTCTCCTTTGTCGCCACTGTTGCATCCCCAATCACACCGCTTTTACTAATATCCCGCGTCGTCCAAGGAATAGATAAATTACGTTCTAATGTTAATAAACTATCTTCCGGCAAACCGTGGGGATATTCACACACAACCCGATCGGTCCGAACCTGGTCCGGCAAAATTGCCATCATCAAACTCGTTTCGGCATCTCCCGCATGAATTCCTAATAGCGCTTCTTTTTCGGTCATCAATTGTTTAGTAATATGGGGAACTCGCCAAGTAAAAAAGGGGAATACTTCAAAATCCTCAAATTTCACATGCAAATCCCGCGCCACAATATCGATAATCTGCGGCTGTCCACCATGAGAATTCATCAACACCCATTTGCGAAATCCCGCACGATACAAGCTTTCCCCCGTTTCCATCAATACCCGAATCATCGTTTCTGCTGAAATGCTAATGGTTCCAGGAAAATGCCAATGTTCATTAGATTTTCCATAGTAAATCGACGGCATTGCAAAAGCTGGAATACTCGCATCTAATCGTTCTAGAGCTTTACCAATAACAGCCAACCCGATCGCACTATCCACTGCCAAGGGTAAATGAGGACCATGCTGTTCTATTGCACCAACAGGCTGAATGATTACAACTTTTGACTTATCCGACATATCGCGAATATCAGTCCAAGTCAGGTATGGGAAAAAACGATCGGGTGGAATAAAGTTATACATCATAATCTTGTAGTTTAGCCTTGTAGCTTTAGCCTTGTAGTTTGAGCTTGGACTATCGATGGAGTAATAGTGTGATTACGTTTGATCACATCTGTTTCAAATACGCTTCATACCCCAAAGAATTCAATTTTTCTTGTTTCTCCATCACCATCGATCGCAAAGATTCTTGATACGCCAACACTTGATCTAGTAGTGCTGCATCATGATTTGCTAGCATTCTAATCGCCAACAATCCAGCATTCTTCGCATTGCCGATCGCCACCGTCGCTACTGGAATTCCCCCCGGCATTTGCACAATTGAATACAATGAATCCACACCGCTGAGCGCCTTAGTTTGAACCGGAACACCAACAACAGGCAAGGGTGTGAGTGATGCAACCATTCCGGGCAAATGCGCCGCACCTCCGGCTCCTGCAATAATCACTTTCAATCCGCGCAGATGAGCCGTTTTTGCATAGTCCACCATCCGATCGGGCGTGCGATGGGCTGAAACAATCTCGACTTCACACTCAATCCCAAACTCCGCACAAACCACGATCGCCTCTCGCATCGTCGGCAAATCCGAATCGCTGCCCATAATGATGCCAATGAGTGGAGTGTTCATGGGAGTGGTCCTTTGTGATGAGAGCAATACAACTGCTACCACCTTAAAATGGAACCTGACGCTAAATCAATCTTTCACCATATTAAATTGCCCATGTCTCGCTATCGTTTAACTAACGCCCAATTACCGCGCTACAAATCTCACAATGATAAATCTCCGCAGGATCTTTGGATTGAAGACGGCAAGATTATTGCGATCGTCCCTAGTATTCAAGAATTCACCGATGCGCCGCCAATAAAACTCGATTTAGACGGTGACTGGCTTTCCCTTGGCGGTATGGATTTACAGATTAATGGGGCATTGGGACTCGCATTTCCAGATGTAACGATCGACTCTGGTAAAAAAATTATCGAAATCAATCAATTTCTCTGGAATCAAGGAGTCGATGTCTACTGTCCAACGATCGTCACCGCTGCCGTCTCGCAGATCCAAACCGCTCTTGCTGGATTTGCGACATTTCTTCAATCCTACAATCCACGATCGAACCCAACCCAGCCGAACCAAGCCACGATCGCAGGGATTCACCTCGAAGGTCCATTTCTAAATCCAGCTAAACGCGGTGCCCATCCCAAGGAACACATCTTGCCCCTGACGATCGATAACCTCAAGCGCGTCCTTGGTGACTACGCCAGTTTAGTCAAAATCATCACCCTCGCCCCCGAAATGGAAGCAGAAACGGGAACGATCGAGTATCTAAAATCCCTCGGCATCACTGTCAGCCTAGGCCATTCTCTTGCCACCGCTGAGCAAGCTAATCACGCATTTATAAGCGGTGCAACCATGGTGACTCATGCCTTCAACGCCATGCCCAGCCTGCATCATCGAACTCCTGGACTCTTAGGCAGCGCCATAGTCAACCCAAATGTTACCTGTGGATTTATTGCAGACGGTCAGCATATTGCACCGTTAATGATCGATATTTTGCTGCGAGCCAGTGACTATGATCGGGGTCTCTTTCTGGTCAGCGATGCCCTCTCACCCTTGGGGCTTCCCGATGGCCATTATCCCTGGGACAGCCGCACCATTGAAGTCACCCACGGCACGGCACGTCTACCCGATGGAACTTTATCCGGCACTACGCTCGGGCTGCTAGTTGGAGTCCAAAATCTGATGAAATGGGGGCTTTGTACTCTAGAACAGGCGATCGCGATGGCCACTATCACCCCTCGAATTGCAATTCATGCCGATTCTAATATCAATGCCGCGCAAGGTAGGCTCCTTCGTTGGTCCAATCATCAACCGGGAACTTGGCAGCAAATTATTTTGTAGTGTGTCCATGCCGTACTAGGATTCACACACACCCAATTTTGAACAGAGTTTTATGAATTCAGTGGATGACAAGACCGAGGTTCGTGAGTATTTTAATGCCACAGGGTTCGATCGCTGGCGGCGGATTTA
>JAYUEU010000149.1:0-8635 GCA_043739065.1 Synechococcales cyanobacterium
ACTGAGCCAATGTTTGTAAATATCGATCGATCGACGGGTAAAGCCGACATCATCAATGGTATCAAAGGAATTCTGTTGGCGTAGCAATCGCATAACAATTTTTTCGCTGGCTTCACCTTTGACATTGCTTACACAAGGAAGCGTGCTGACCCGCAAATCCAACCCCTGTTCCTGTTGGTCCGTGGACATATATTTTTCGCCCATGCGTCCATCTTGGGGACGACGACTATCGGCGATATCCATTTCGCTCATCACCTTGATAGAAACAATGACTTTACGACTGATTTCAGGCGGAAAATTCATAATATTACGAAGGATTCCGTCAATTCGATAACGTACCCGTAAGCCATCACTACAGGGTTCGAGGTGAATGTCACTGGCACGATACCGAACGGCAGAGGCAATCAGTGCTTTGACCCGCTCGATTTGGTTGTCAGTTTGATCAACGGTGATTTGAGTGAGTTCGGCAATATCTTCGTTGTCAATTTCACCAGTTAGGGGATTGATTAGTTTTGCGGTGGCGATCGTCTTATGATTAATATGCTGTTGGCGATACCATTTGCGATAGCTGATCTCGTCAATTTTAATCAAATTAATATCAGCATTTAATTTGTGTTTAATAATCTGTAATTGTTCTGCATCAATCGATCGAGGCGAACCTAGGTAATAACAATTTTGCCAATGAAGTAAGGGAACACATAAACTCGGCACCCCCCGAAGTTGTTTCAGAAATCTGCTAGACAGTTCAGTATCAACAAGATCTAGATTGAGTATGCCTTCCTCATTGATGATCGTCTGGAGAGCATCCTCAAGGGAGAGAGAGCGGGTTTTGACTTGTTTCTGAAGAGATTGGATCATGACGTATTTACAAGGAGTTGGGTAACTTAGGATGTTCTAGTAAGCTATAACCTCAGTAGGTGAAGCTTATGCCATCTGAACCTGAAAATCAGGATTGGTCAGTAGGTGTTTTTTGTTTTGTTGGCAGAACTGATTCAGAATACGATCGCCACCCAATATACAGCTAATAGACATCTCACAATTAAGGATACGCTCGTCGAGACGATTCAGATCTGTCGTTCAGCCGATGGCTCAGTGCACTTCAAATGCTCCTGACATAGTTTAATTTAGTATTTACGTATCATTAATCTAGTTTTGTGAGAATTTGTGTATGGTCCTGTGCAATAAAGACTTTCATGAGAAATTTGAATAATCCTAGCCGATGCTCAGAAATTGCTTTCTCAAGGAGTCAGTGATTCTGTACTCCGGTTTCGTCAAATTGAAGCCCTGGAAAAACTCGCAGATTCAAAGAACGCAAAGGTCGTCGTTGTGGACGGTGATGGGAAAAATCTTCTAATTCAGCCGTAATTATATGATCGATTGTGAGCTATATTCATGAGTCTTTAAATCAAGAGATTCAATCGTAAATCAATCAGGTGATCGGTATCTACAATTATAGTCTGATATAAATAGGCTTCTTAGCATCACCAGACTCTAACTGAACATAGCTAGGATTAATTCCCATAGGATGATTGATACGGAGTTTGACTAACCGATTTTCTCCTTTAAAAAAGGGGTATACAAGTTTGTATCAGATTCTACACTATAGAACCATTGGTTTAAGAACGTATTAATCCACGATTTAGATTTATTACACAGAGCATTGCGGTATAGGCGAGATATTCAATTCCAACCTTTTTAACAACATCTTTGCCGTCAAATATTGGTTATTACCATACTCAGCATCCCTCTAATCCAGAATTTTCTACTCAACAACAATCGGTAAACTGATGCAAAATTCAGTCCCTTGATTTAATAACCCAGAACTAACTTCTAAGCCGCCACCATGTTTCTCCAGCACAATTTGACGGGCGATCGCTAATCCTAATCCTGTCCCTTTACCTACTCCTTTGGTGGTAAATAAATGGTCAAAAATCCTACCTTTTATGTCTTCAGATATCCCTTTGCCATTGTCATGAATATAGATTTCGACAGTATTTGGATCAATCAGCGTAGTTTTAATCGTGATGATTTGAGGGTTGTTTTCTAGATCAGTAAAAGTAGACTGTTGGGCGATTTCATCAAACATATCGATCGCATTCGCCAGAATATTCATAAATACTTGATTCAATTGGCCAGGGAAACATTGAATCTCTGGCAACTCCCCATAGGCTTGATGGACTTGAATCTCAGGGCGATGCTGGTTGGCCTTAAGTCGATATTTGAGAATCAGCAAAGTACTGTCAATCCCTTCATGTAGATTGGCCCTGACTTTATATTCTGTATCTGCGCGGGAGAAGTTCCGGAGGCTGGTGCTGATGTTTTTAATCCGATCGGTGGCTCCCGTCATTGAATTCAACAGTTTGGGTAAATCTTCACTCAAAAATTCTAGATCAATCTCTTCTGCATTATCTTGAATTGCCGCGACGGGATTCGGATAATGCTGTTGATAGAGTTCTAGATGGCCCATCAAATCTTGGGTATACTCTTTGAGATTTTTAATACTGCCATTGAGAAAGCCCATCGGATTATTAATTTCATGGGCTACCCCAGCCACTAGATTCCCCAATGCTGACATTTTTTCGCTTTGAATCATTTGTAATTGGGTATGTTTCACCTTTTCTAGGGCTTTTTCTAAATCTTCTGATTTTTGTCGTAGATGAGATTCTGAAATTTGTAAGGCTATTTCCGTTTGTTTACGGTGTAATCCTAAGGAAATTTCATAGGCCGCGATCGCTAACCCATCCAAGATAGAAGTCTCAAGCGGGCGACGCGCAAAAAGTGCAATCACACCTAAAAGTTGGTCATTCACCAACAAGGGGTAGCCAGCAAAGGAAACCATTCCCTCGGATGCTGCCCAAGCCTTGTTTCCAACTCGTGGATCATTTAATACATCATTGCTTAGATGCGGGAGGCGCTCTTGGGCAATTAGTCCAATTTTAAACTGCCCGATCGGAACCTGACTATGATCCCCGTTGAGATGAGTATAAAGTCCAGCACTAGCCTGTAGTTCTAAGATATTCCCATCTGCACTGACTGTCCAAATTCGTGCAAAAGCTGCGTCTAAATGCTCTACGACGATCTCAGTGGAGCGTTGAAGCATCTCTTGAAGTGTACTGGTCCGAGTTAAATTTGAGTCGATCGCCGATCTAAAGGTCAGTAACGAGGTTTGTTTTTGTAACTGCTGAAATCTCTGTTGTTCTAGTTCATAAAGCCGAGTATTCTCCAACGAGGTCGCCGCTTGGGTGGCTAGAAAGTTTAAGGCTAAGAGACGATCGCTCGTAAATACACCACTTACTAAACTATTTTCTAAGTATAAAATTCCTACTAAATTCCCTTGATTAAGAATTGGCAGACCTAGGACGCTTTTCGGACGATATTGACGGAGATAATTACCAATAACTCCGGGTAAATTAGTTTTTAGATCATTAATAACTACGGTCTCTAAGGTATTCTTGATGTATTGAATTAGGTGGCTTGGCACAATGCAAGTATCGTCTATCAGGATTGATTCAAGAGTGGTTTCTTGGCAATTGGCGATCGCTCGGACTTGCCATTGATTATCTTGATAGAGAAGTAATACACAGCGATCCCCCCCTGAGGTTTTTAGCATTGTTTGGGTCAGGATTTGGAGCAATTCATCTCGATCGATCGTGCTAGAGATAGATTGGGAGACTTGCAACAGAGCTGATGAGTCTAAAACTTCATTTAAGCTACGGTTAGAAGAGCTTTTGTGAGAAGACGTTTTACTAGTGCTGTACTGAGAAAAGCTAGTTGGATTGATCAGGGATGTTACCGTTTCAAAAACTGAGAAGGTTGAGGAGACTTGTTGAAGGATTGGTTGAAGCAGTTGGGGATATTCTGTTTCTAAGCGATCGGTTTTGGCTTTAGCGCCCCAACGAGCATAGCCGTAGTAAGCTTGAGTCATGTATTCTTGAGCAATTCGCTCTTTGCCCCAGTGGAGGTAAAATTTAGCGGCCAGTTCATTGGATAAAGCTTCTTCGCAGACATAGCCCTGTTTTTTCGCTTTCAAAATAGCACTATCATATAACTCTGCTGCTTGCCAATTAATCCCTAATACTTGCGCTTTCCCCGCTTCAATTAATTCATATTTATGCTGATTTACTTCTGGCGCATTCTCTGCCCAAAATTTCATTTTTTCTTGATTAATATTGACTTGATTTAAGTATTTTTCTTGTTCATTTACTGTGGCTTTAGTATAACAATTTAGCAAGATTAGCGAATGATAAAAATTGAGAACAACAACTTGCATAAAGCCAAACGCTGCCCCAGCTTGCTCTTGTGCTAGTTCCACATTTTTCAAGGCTTGGTGACTATCGTTCAACAAGTAAAGTAGAATAGTTTTAGCCACATAAAAAACAAATAAAACTGTTCCTGACTTAGCAGCAATGATGCGGGGCAAAATTTTCTCTTCATCAAAACTTTCACCACTCAATAATCGTGGATCTACTACTTGATCCTGTAAATTCAACCCTAACTGTCGCCATACTTGCGAAAAATGAATAGGAATTTCTTGTTTAATATTAATACATAAATCAACATAAACTAGTTGCTGCTGGACGGCAGACTCTAGATTGTATTCCGTAAAAAATAAGTAGCTACACAAATTTGCAGCACAATAGCCACTCCATTCTAAATCACCTACTTCTATCCCTGCTTGTACACCTTCTCGCAAAGGGTTGACACTATTTCTGGCGTGTTCTTTCCAAGTACGAATATTAGAATTAAATAAGTTATAAACTTTAGCTTTTAGTTCTTTAGCGTTAAACGTATCTAGTAATTCTAGGGCAATTAAACCTGCATGATAACCTCTATCTAATTGATTAAATCCTACGAGTAATAACCCATAAAAACCATAGGCAAAAGATGATGTCGCCGAATTCCCATATTTAAGACACAAATTAATCATAGTAATAATTGTTTGCGGAAAAAGCTCTGGTTTTGCCATAAAGACAGGGGCACAGAGCGTTTTCAAAACCTGAATTGCCGCTAACTTATATGGATCTTTCATGATCGGCAACTTGTCTAACTCATCAAGATCTGGTAAGTCAATGATCAGTTCCTTGTCTACGTCTATCGTTAGTAAATAAATTGTTAGCTTTTCTAAAACTTCTAACCCAATATCTACTGCCCTTACCATTTCTAGCTGAGCCATATGAATCTGCATTTGTAATTCATAAACTTTTACTTTGTCGAGTAAACTATTGGCTTTTAGCATCGCGACTTCAGCTAATTTTAATGATTTCTCAAAATTAAGATTTAAATATTCAGCTTCGGCAGTAGCGACGTGAATATCTAGGGTCAATTGATACTGATTTTGCCAACAATCTGTTGCCAGTAACCCCATGGCTGTTTGCAAATAGATCATTGCGGCAGCATAAGCGGTAGAAGTTTTGGCTTTTTGCCCTGTCACTAGGTTTAATTGGGCTAATTCTTGGCGATCGCTCGGTTGGGTGATTAACTCCTGTCCTAGATTCAAATGTCCAACAATATCAAACAGTTTTTCCTCTTGCTCTGTTTTGGAGAATTTTTGTCGAAGTAATTGTCCAATTTTAAGATGTGTTGTCTGTTTTTTGTCTTCGGGAATGAGCGAATAGGCAGCTTGTTGGACGCGATCGTGTAGAAACTTATAATTCAATAGTTCATGGCTTACCGTTTCATCTAGCCCTGTCTTTTCTAAATAGAATTTATAAATTTCACTTTGAGGCAAAATCAATCCTTCTTGCAAAGCCTTCCAGAGTACGGTTGCCACTTTGGTTTGTGACTGCTCCGATACGATTGCCAACGTCTGTAAATCAAACTGTGCCCCAATACAAGCCGCTAATTTCAGTATGTCTTGTGTGTCGGCTGGCAGCTTTTGCAACTGCAATGCTATAAATTCCACCACATCATCCGTCAACGCCGCATCTTGAACTCCGACAATATCGCACTGCCAATACCCCGCATCAGCATCAAAGGCAATCAGTTTTTCTTGATGTAAAGCTTTGAGAAACTGGGTGGCAAAAAACGGATTGCCCTGAGTCTTCTGTATCACCAGTTCAGTCAAAGGTTGCGCCAACGGCTCCGCACAGTGGAGGGTATCGGCAACTAACTTATTTAAACTATTTTGGCTCAGGGGTTGGAGGGCGATCGTATTCACCGTTGCCCCCACTTTCCTGACCGTATCTAGGGTCAACATCAACGGATGAGCCGCAAACACTTCATTATCCCGATAGGCTCCAATTAACAGTAGATACCCTGTTTTCGATTCAGCCATCAAGACCTGAATTAAGCTCAGCGAGGCAGAATCAGCCCACTGTAAATCATCCAGAAATATGACTAAGGGATGTTCTGGAGTGGTAAAGACTTGAATAAATTTCTGGAATAGCAGATTAAACCGATTCTGGGCGGCGGTTCCCGACAATTCAGTCGCAGGGGGTTGTGGGCCAATTACCCGTTCGAGTTCTGGAATCACCTCAATGATGACTTGAGCACTATCCCCCACGGCTGACAGAATCTGCTCTTTCCAGAGTTGCAAGTTTGTATCGCTTTCACTCAATAATTGCGCCATTAAACCGCGAAAGGCTTGCACAAAGGCACTGAAGGGAATATTACGGTTGAATTGATCAAACTTACCTTTAATAAAATAGCCATTTTTCTGGGTGATTGGCTTGTGGACTTCATTAACTACAGCAGTTTTACCAATGCCAGAAAATCCAGCTACCAACATCATTTCTGTTGTGCCTTGAGAAGCCCGATCCTCCATGGGAGACGCTACGCGATCGAAGGCTGCCAGCAAAGACTGAACCTCAGGTTCGCGCCCATAGAGTTTTTCGGGAATCAGGAAGCGATCGTTCAAATCCCGTTGTCCTAACTCAAAGGCTGGAATATCACCCGTTTTTTGCCATTGCGTTAAACATTGCTGCAAATCATGCTTTAGTCCGATCGCACTTTGATAGCGATCCTCTGCATTTTTTGCCATTAATTTAGCTACGATCGCCGCCACCCCTTCAGGCACAGCAGAATTCACCTGATTCACAGGGGTGGGCATCTTTGCAATATGGCAATACACTAGTTCCAACGGATCTTCCGTCACAAATGGCAATTTGCCACATAACAACTGATACAGGGTCACCCCTAAAGTATAGAAATCAGCCCGATAGTCAATACCCCGATTCATCCGTCCGGTTTGTTCGGGAGCTAGATAGGCCAGACTCCCTTCGAGAATATTTGGGCTTTGAATTTCCTGTGTCTCCTTGGGTAACAAGGAGGAAATACTAAAGTCTATTAGTTTGACTTGTTTTGACTCCGGGCAAATTAAAATGTTGTCGGGCTTGATATCTTTATGAACCACATGATACTGGCCAAGATCCTCAAGAACCTCGGCCAGTTGTAGGGCGATCGCCATCACGTCTGTCAAATCCAACGATTGCTGCTGGATATATTCGGCCAAAGACATTCCACCGCAATCTTCCATCACCAAGGCATAGCCGCTTCCCACTGACTCAAGGCTCAAGGGGCGAACGACTCCAGCACTAGGGAGATTTTTGGCGATCGTATACTGGTTGCGAAATTGCACTAATTCACCAAAACTGGGATATGCCTGCCTCAACAGCTTAATCACCACCGGACGCTGAGAATTAGTCTGTACTGCTCGATAGACCTCCGTTCGAGTCCCAACATAGAGTCTCTCAGTGATGATATATCCAGAAATGTCAGGCCATAAGTCAGAAGCAGGGCTGATTAGACTTCCCATAGAATTGAGTGAAATTTCCAAGGTGATTGGGCAGACTTATACATAATTCCCGTATGTTATGGCAATCGAACTATGAAGATAGTGTAGCAATCGTTTCCGAATTATTGAAAACCACCTGCTCTCTTGAGTCCGATGAGCCGCAATCTGCCCAAGCGCTAGCTTTCAATTGTATCGATGATGCCGATCGGGATTTCGGGGAGTGTCCAATAGCTATTGTGAGCAGTTCCACCATACAAAATCGAGACAAAGGTCGATCGGGTCACGGCCATTAGTTTTTCACTCCAAGCATTAGTTTTAACTAAAATATCTCGGACTTCAACGCTTTGCTCTGCAGTTTCGCCGGTAAGTTCATTCTTGAGAAATTCGGGCATGATGCCTTCAAGGGGATAGGCGATCGGGTCGGCTGGATGAAGATAATTATTCCAAGGCAATGCTTTTCCGGTGCCTGATTTTTCTTCGGTGCCTGATTTTAAGGTTTGAATGAACGCTCCTAAGTCCGGTGCAATGTCATGACTATTGTTCGATTCTCCCGTATTCATCAGATTAAACAGCGCAATGGGAGATCCCATGGTGTGAATGCTGCCGAGCTTCAGCCCCAAACCCGGATTTTTGCCTAAGCCAAACAATGCATCCCGAATTTGCTGTACGTTTTCCCAAGTTTCTGGATCTACAGCTTTAAATGCCTCACTGGCCCACCGTTTTGCAAACAAAATATCTAATAAAATCACCGTGCCCCAACTGTGGGTGACTAAATGCAAGCGATCGCCTCGATTTACATTTTTTAGCAATCCCAACGCATTTTTATAAATAGAGTCCACAACTTCCGCCCCCACGGATCGGCTTAAGTACAACGCCCCATCGCCAACAAAGCTTAAAATTTCC
>JAYUEU010000150.1:0-10204 GCA_043739065.1 Synechococcales cyanobacterium
ATCGCCTGTAACGCCAACAAAATCTCTTCTTCCTTAGTATCAAACGTATCTTCATCCATGGCCCCAAGATCAAACGCCATTTGTAATTGAAGTAATTGCCTCCTCAAAACCGTTTTAGGATCAAACTCATCCATGACCCGATCGTGAATTTGGTCTGCAATCCAAGTCAAACCTGTGAGGGGCGAAGCTAGAAGATCAAAAATCATTAGAGAACATTCCTAATTAAGTTGGGCGAAATTATAAGGTGCCGTAAAATTGTTATACCGAATTTTGAACCGATCGGGGAATTGTGCATCTAAAACCTCAACATACTGCGAAAATAACTCTTCAGTATCCCAAGAAATCAAGAATGCCGCATTGTAGATCATTGTCTCGTCTAACCCATCATTCTCGATTTGTTCAATAGACAATGGGGATAATTTTTGACGAAATTCATTAACGATCGTATTCCGCCGTTCTACCATTGCTCTCTCGATCGCCTGCCCAAGTTTAATTACCGTATCCATTCCCATCGCTTGACCTTGATACTGATCGCGTTCATTCGTCAATTCCTTATTTTCTAACATCATTTGCTGAAGTTCAGATTCAGGGTTCCAAAAGATTTTTACACTCACCTCGCGGTAGCCATCTAGCTTACTCAACAGCGATCGCATTACATCTTGATAGGGCACAAAAAGCTCAGCCTCAACCGTTTCCCAATCTGCAACCGTTAATCCAAACCGCAATGGTAAAAGGTTCCGATAACCTGCTGTCATTGCGCTTTCCAAGACTCGTTCGTGGCCCAGAAGATTACGGCGACTAGCAAGATATTTGGATTGTTTAGCGGCTGAATACAATAAAGTTAATCCAGCAAATTCTTTAGTTTCGATCGGCTGTTGATCGAGTCCTTGCAATGTATCGAGAACAGTACGATCGCCATTCAATGATTCAGGAAGAATGCCGTAGAGATAAAGTCCGTGGGTCATGATAGTTATTGAATTTAGGGCTTTTAAGGAGAGTAAATCGCTAATTAAGATAACGGCTGAGAAGTCAAAACAAGCTGTAATTTGGCATGAATTAAATCGATATTAGCAAGACCCAGCTCGACTTCGCCTTGAACAACAATTCCCGTATTCAACAATCGATCTAAGAGTTCTAACAACGTAGGTTTTGCCGAAGGTTGGCCGGGATAATAGCCGCCTTCCCTCGGCAGCAGACTTCCAGCTTCACCTAAATCAAGATTCAAACTCGCAGGTTCAATATCAAAAATTTTACAAATTTCAACAACTTGTTCCGCTAATTTTCTCAGACTATCGGAGGCGTTGTCGAGTTGTTCATCACTCAAATCACCGCGTTCCATACTCCGAATCACCTGTGCTTCCATCAGTTGCCGAATCAATTCAGTCACGGTCAACAATAACGGCGCTAATCCAGCATTCGGCTTTTCGGGTTTGATCTTAGATTTAATCGGAATTATAGGTTGCTGAGTGGGGGTGAAAACAGCGTCGATACTCATTGGGGTTGGGGGGTTGGGAGAAGGGGTTTACGGAGTTCTAGCTCAAGGGCCGCGATACGATCGGTAAGCGCTTGATTTTGGGCAAGAAGCATTTGGGTTTGTTCTTGCAGTTGTGAATTCTGAGAACTCCAGTGAGGATTATTCTCCCACCAATTAATCCCGATTTCACGAGCCTTATCCACCGATGAGATCAGGAGCCGAATTCTAATATTAAGCAATTCCGTTTGGGCAACAGAAACAGAAATATCTCCAGCAATCACAATGCCTTTATCAAGGACACGCTCAAGCACATCGGCGAGGCTGGATCCTCCGGTGGCCGTAGCGATCGGGCTGCGTTGGGGACTATTGAGTGCGTTCATGATGAAAATTGGGGGCTGGGGGCTGAGAATTCAAACATTAATTTAGAAATGTTCGATCGTGTTGGGCTAACCGATCGCGAAGAAATATCGATCGCGTTGGGCTAACCGATCAGATTTAGCAAGATTCCGAATGGACTCAACAACTTTGCTGCGGGGTAAACTGAGGTCGCTCTCAATTTGGGAAAGTCTTGCACCATTTTCACAACTTTTTAAGTATAGATGAAGCTGATCTTCAAGGGTGAATTCTAGGAGTTCATCAGATTCGACTGCGACGATCGTAGCTTCAACGTCATCAAATCCATCCAACGGCCCAAGAGGTTCAGCCTCATGAGGTGCAGCCCCAAAGAAATCGAATTCTAGACTCGACGCAAGCTCAGCAAAGTCTCCCGATTCTTGGGCTTCATCAAGAACAGCCTGCATAGTTTCGTCATCTAAACGGACGATCGTTTCTTCGATCGGTTGCTCAAAGGCCACATCAATAAAGCTTTCGAGTGTTTCAACGATCGACGCTTGAGCTAATTCTTCAAAGGCTTCAGCGATCGGAGATTCAATATATTCTTCAATGGGCTGTTCAATGGGCTGCTCAACGTGTTCTTCAATCCCATAAACGATCGGCTCTTTAATCCCATCAACAATAGACATTGAGACTACAGGAATCAATTCACGCAGAACCGATGATTCATTAATAATGTTCGATTCAGGACGTAGAATATCCCAAAGTAATGTCGTAGATTCAGCAACCGTAAGAGGCGACCTGGATCTCAAAATATCAATACATAGATCTCGAAATTCGGGATTATCTAATGAAACTTCGAGTTCGTGATCTTTACAAACTTTGGCAATCATTAAACACGATCGTAATCCAGATGCTCCAATACCATGCGTTGAACTAGATTGTGTTCCTTCGCGGAATGCCCGAACAATGTTGACAATCGTGATGGCTGTCGCCCGATCGAGTTCGGTTTTTTGAATAACGATTTCTTGTTGAGTCAGTTCGTCAGGTTCTGGCACATCAATTGTAATCAAACGATCCATCAACGCATCTTGAGTCGAATGCACCCCGCAATATTCTTCAGGATTAGAGGTAAAAATAGCGCGGAAGTTTGGATTGACTTTGACATACTCGACCCCATTGCTCTCTGGCGGCAAAATGAGAATCTTTTCTTCTAAAACCGATAAAAGAATATTGTTAACTTCGGGGCGCGATCGGTTAAATTCATCGTAAATCAGCGTATATCCTTCACGACAAGCCAACGTCAGACGAGAATCGACCCAGTTTTGACGGACGCTATCTTCGACTTTTAGAACGCTATGGATGTAATTGTCGACTAATTTTTTATGGGTATAACCAGATTGTTTACCAATCATGTCCGATGATTTAGCTTCATCATCCCCAAACATCAACATCATAGGCCGTTGAAGCAAATCAGCCAAATGTAATGACAGTGTAGTTTTCCCGGTTCCGGCAGGTCCACGCAGATGCACGGGGAAACCTGACTGAAGGTATCTCAATGCACGCGCCGTCAAGCGCTCAATAGCGGGCGTACTGACAAATCGACGGGGGCTAGAACGAAGAATAGTCGCCACAGTTAAAATCCTAGAATTCAAAGGGGATTAGGTTTGGAAAGAAAATCGGGTATTTAGAATCGGGTATTTTATGTTCGACAGATGAGGTGAGACCGTCGAAGGCTGATGGATTTCAGTTTTGACATAATTTAGCCCGATAGTAGATTAGGCCCGATAGTAGGCCCGATCGCGTTGAACAATGTCGCCCGATCGGATGAGATGCTGTAATTCGTGCACCAATTCACTACGGCTTACCCCTAGAGTGGCCTCCAGATCGGATAAACGAACACCGGAGCGAGAATTTACGGTTGTCAATAGTTTTTCAGACAGCGTAAGAACGGCGATCGGTTCAACAATCAGCTCGGCAATCGACTCAATCTTTGGTTCTATAAGCGTTTTGAGGATTGGCGCTTTAAGAACAACTGGAGAATTAGTCGAAGCGGTAGGAACGGATTTTGCGACGGATTTTGCTTGTGGAATCGGAGACTCTTGAATTACAAGTTTAAGAAAGTCTTCAATGGAGTCGGAACCGATCGCCCGAATTGGAGACGTTTGGCTTCCGATCGTCGTTGTCAATGATTCGTCATTCCCCCAAACATAATCTCTAATCGCCTGAACAGACACTTGACGAGCAACGGTGTCTAAGGCAAATTGTGCGAATAATGCTTCAACGTCTGCCGATCGTTGACGACGCGTTTCTTGTAACATGGCGGCAATTTCAACCGACTGGGCATTACGATCGCAGCGGAATTCTTCTAGTAATAATCGTAAATCTGCGGCGGCAATCAATCGACAATCGTGTAATTCATAGAGGAATTTTTGGACGTCCTGACGACGCGTACTTGCTTCGATTTCACGTCCCGCTTGATCGCATTGAGCTTCGAGTTGACGATCGAGTTCATCGGCTCGGAGTTTTGGCAAGACTTGGCTCAGTTCATCGCGGAGTTGTGTCGCCATTTCTGCATGTTCGGCTTGATGCTGCGATCGGAGTTCTGCAACCGTTCGCGATCGTTCCACGACTTCCGCTTGACGAGTTTGTCTATCCTTTTGCCAAATATCTTTAAGTGCCATAATATATGTGCCTTACGTGAAGGGTGGGCCGGAGTAAATGGGCGATTATTTGAACGAGTTAATACTTGTAGATATAAAAAATGGTCAGAAAGCGACTTGCCTCTGACCATCTTCAATGGCACGTCCTGTAGAACTATGTCGTGTAAAACATATCCTGAAGAGTTAAGCCGCAGGAATTGCCGCTTGGGAAGTAAGGCCCACTGCTTCTGCATACTTAAGATAGGTTTCAACCGACGCGATGACCACGCGGGCTTCAATAGTTAACAACTCGATTCCGACTAACGAAACACGAACCCAAGCATCAATCACAATGCCTTTGTCCAAGATCCGATCGACCACTTCTGCCAAACTCGAAGAAGAGTTCACTTTTTCAACAGCCATGATGATTCCTCGCAGGTCTAATTAATAAACTTAAAACATGTAACAAGGCGCAGCATGAAACGCTCTCAACGATGCACAAGGCATGGTTTAAAACGGTTATGACATCGTTATCTACAAGGTGCACTTAGGTGAATACAAATTTGCTAAGTGATTTTACTTGACTTTAAATATTGGAAAAAATATTGGGAAAGTTGGGTCTTATTTCCAAATAATTCCGCTTCATTTCCGCTTTATTGCGATCGGTCATCAGGGCATAATTCTGTCTAAAGCCTTTAAGAACGGTTGTATTTCAAGAACACCTGTATAATCAGTGCAATATTTTTACAAGCAGTTGGGTTTGAGATTCGGGATGGCACATAAAAAATCGTTCGGGTTGAGTCAAAGCAAGAGAATACGTTCCTTACGTGCTTCACAAGCTCTCGCTCAGAGGGTGTGGACGGTTTTATTAAGTTCGGTGACCTGTGCTACGGTTTTGGGTCTGCCCTCGATATTAAGTTCAGTAAATGTGCGTGATATTGCCATAGCCCAAATTGCAACACCACCTGTTTTACCATCCGCATTACCTCAGGGATCAAGTCTAACGATCGAAGGATCTGGAAGTTTGGCAGCAGTCAACCAAGCATTAAAAGAGAAATTTGAAGGCAAGTATCAGAAAACGCCCGTCACCTTTGGCACTAATGGGACGGCGGCGGGCTTACAGGCATTAGCCAATGGAAAAGCTGATTTAACCGCGATCGGACGATTGTTGACACCCGATGAAAAAGCGCAGGGATTCATTTCAATTCCCATTAAGCGTGAAAAGATTGCCCTATTGGTCGGCGAGGAGAATCCCTTTCGCGGGAGTTTGACCATTGAACAGTTTGCGAAGATTTTTCGAGGGGAAATCAAAAATTGGTCTGAAGTCGGCGGGCCAGATAAAGCCATTCGAGTTGTAGACCAGCCGGAAGGTAGCGACACACGCAAGGCATTCCTAGATTATCCAGTGTTTAAAGCAGCACCATTTCAAGTCGTTTCGAGTGCCGTGCAAGTTGGGTCTGAAGCCCCTGATGCGATCGCGGCCCAGCTCGGGGTTGACGGATTGGGTTATGTCACAGCAGATGGGGTAAAAAATCTTAAGGGAGTCCGTGCACTAGATATGCACAAAACCCAACCGAGCAATCCGCTCTATCCGTTCTCTCAGCCGATCGCCTATGTCTACAAAAAAGGCAGCTTGTCCACCGCCGCTCAAGCCTTTCTTAGTTATGTCGGGACAGATGAGGGAAAATCTGCCCTTAAGTCTGTTAGTTCCCCAAGTACGGTGATCGGAAATTCAGCGCCTTCGATTGCAATGGCGATCGCGACAGCAGTCCCCGCAGCGGTTCCAACAGCAACTTCCACTTCAACTCTTGCAGCCACTTCAACTCTTGCAGCCACTTCAACTAATGTCAGTCTAGCTCCAGCATCAGTTAGTCCGGTTCTAGCCGTGGCTAATAACTCTCCAGATAAAAGCTTAGATTGGTTGCCGTGGATTCTGGGATTAGGGCTAATAGGCGGCGGCTTAGTAGCTTGGTGGTTATTGAAAGATAAAGGAAACAGTGCAGCTAATTTGCCAGTGGAACCGCCGATCGACCCTACGCCATCTATGCCTGAAACGTTAGATCCAGTTACGCCCGTTACAGATTCGACAACAGTTCCACCAACGATCGCCTCTACTAATTCTATTAATCCAGTTGATCCAAGTGTTTCGATCGGCGTGGGTACAGCCGGAACACTCCTATTAGATAAAGATTCCCGTTCATGTGAGTCAATAGGGTCTGAAAATCCAGTGAGTGATGATTCGATCGTTGCCGTTGACCACGATGTTAATACCTATGGCGTGGGAACGGTACAGATTAACCCTCGCGATAGTGACGGTAATTCGGGCGGATTGAAATTCCCAACGATCGATTCCGCAATCCCTCCACAAGATGTAGCGATCGCAGGTGTCGCAGGGCTGGTTGGTGTTGCAGTCGCAGGACTGGCGGGTGAAGCAAAAGCCGACGAATCTGCGGCCAATGTAACCGTAACACCTCCTCTAGTCCCAGCGCTCATACTTCCCCATGAACCGATTACTCAATTACCCCCAGATATTCACGCACCTCTAGATTCTGCTGGATCTGTCGCCAATGTGACCGAACCTCCCCTAGTCCCGGCACTCATACTTCCTCACGAACCGATTACTCAATTGCCACCAGACATTCATGCACCTTTAGATTCTGCATCTCCTTCAATGAACCCGAGCACACCCGACCCAACGATCGCCGAATCTACAACGCCCCAGATAGAGCAACCCGATCCTGATAGACTACCCAATTCTGCCGGAATCGCCGCTGGAGTTGCTGCCGGAATTATCGCTGGAGCGGGTGCGGCTGTAGTTGGCAATACTGTACTTGGTAATACTATGGATAATTTGACCGCAGACCAGTTGGCTAATGTGGATCACGATCTTCCTGATTTAACCAGCGGATACGGCGAAAGTCGAATTGTCCTGATGCCCCGCGATCCTCAATGGGCTTATACCTACTGGGATATTCCTGAGGAACATCGGCAATCAGTGCGTTATCTCGGTGGTGAGCAGCTTGCCCTTCGGCTCTATGATGCAACAGACCTAGACCTGAATAACAGCAAGCCCCACAGCGTTCAGCAGTATGCTTGTGATGAATTGGCAAGAGATTGGTACCTACCGATTCCAGTCAGCGATCGGGACTACATCACAGAAATTGGATATTTAACAGGTGCGGGGGAATGGCTACTTTTAGCCCGATCGAACCGAATCGGTATTCCTCCGGTCTACCCAACCGATTGGATGGACGATCAATCCATCACCGTAGATTGGGAAGAACCCTTACAAGGCAAGACCTTCCTCCAAATCGTCCCTCCCGGAAGAGCTAAACCTCAGACGAATGAAGCATTCCATGACCAAATCTTTCATCTAGCCTACGGAATGCACCAAGAACCGAGCCTCGTGGGACCGTTTTTTGGATCCATGCATCAAGTTCCGGCGGAGTCATTGAGTTCCTTTGTCTTCCCAGCAGGCGCTGGCCTTTGGGCTAATGAATTCCCCGCAGGATTAACCGCATCAGGCATTGGCATATCGAGCATTGGAATGTCGGGCATTGGAATGTCGGGCATTGGAATGGGCCCATCACTACCACCCGATCGGTCGCGTAAATTCTGGTTAGTAGCGGATGCTGAACTCATTGTCTATGGCGCAACTGAACCCGATGCCCAACTGACGATCGGCGGCGTCCCTGTGCAACTCACACCAGAAGGAACCTTTAGAATCCAACTCTCGTTCCAAGATGGCAATCTAGATTTCCCCATTATGGCGATCGCAAAAGATGGTGAACAAATGCGACAAGTTCGGATGACCTTCGATCGGAATACACCATTACGTAAAACAAATAGTAAAGAGGATGCTATAGACGAACGTTATTAATCAAATTGACATTAAATCTAATCGATTTGAACAAATCATGGCTTTGGATACTAATAAATTCAAGCTAAATTTAAACGGATGGATTTAGTTTGTAAAATGAGTGAATCCAAAGCCAAAACTTAGGACAAAATAAAAGAGCCTTATCCCTGTACCCTCCCATAATTTTATGAGTCTTCCTCCCGCCAATGATGTATTTTCTAAGGGATTTAGTGCTGGAATTCAAATTTGGCTAGTTTTTCTACTAGTGTTTTATGTGTTGAGGTATCCTGCGCCCCTGAGCATTATGTTGGGGGCTATAGCTGGCGTTTCGGCTGGGTTTATTGTGGGTTGGTGGGGAGCTAAACCCTATGTTATACCTGAAGAAATTGTTGAAGAAGATAGCCTACAAGAAGTTGCCCAGACCCGATTTCGGAGACGGCGGACCTATGCCCGGATGCGTAATTCTCGCAATAAGCCTGAGGTGAAATGGGATTGGGATATGGTGAAAGATAATCTTAGTTTTTGGCGACGATCGTAATTGATTGGCTTTAGTTCATTCGCCTCATGAACTCATATTAAAAAATGGGAGAGCTAGTTCATCAATTCGCTCTCCCATTTTATTACGTAATCATTTTCTGTCACTCAAGGGGTTATAACGTTGTCGGATCAAAATCATCGCCATCTTCGTCCTCATCACCCGGATCCGGTTGGACCACAGAGTTTGCGGAAACAACAGCACCCATTTCTAGCTTTTGACGAACTAGAACTTCGAGTTCCTTGGCAAACTCAGGCTTCTCTTCAACATACTTAATCGCGTTGTCACGACCTTGGCTAATATTGTCTCCGTTGTAGCTATACCAAGCCCCCTTACGGGTAATTACGCCCGTTTCTTCAGCCAGGTCAACTAAACAACCCAATGTTGAAATTCCTTTACCAAAAATCACATCAAATTCTGCAATTCGGAATGGAGGGGCAATTTTATTTTTGACCACCTTCACTTTGGCGCGAATTCCGTACTCTTCATTCCCACGCTTTAGGGTCTGAATCCGACGAATATCCAATCGTACAGATGCATAAAATTTCAGCGCCTGCCCACCCGTCGTCGTTTCAGGGCTTCCGTAGGTGACTCCAATTTTTTGACGCAATTGGTTCAAAAACACCACCGTACAACCAGATTTACCAATGCTCCCGGTAATCTTCCGCAGCGCTTGACTCATTAGACGGGCTTGCAAGCCAACGTGATGATCGCCCATTTCGCCTTCAATTTCGGCCCGAGGCACTAGCGCCGCCACCGAGTCAATCACCACAATATCCACCGCTGCCGATCGGACCAATTGATCCACGATTTCTAGGGCAGATTCCCCAGTATCCGGTTGCGATACTAGAAGATTATTAATATCCACACCAAGCGCGGCAGCATAGGTTGGATCAAGGGCATGTTCCGCATCGACAAAGGCCGCAACTCCGCCATTACGCTGCATTTCAGCGATCGCATGAAGCGCGACAGTGGTTTTCCCGGAACTTTCGGGACCATAAATTTCGACCACGCGACCCCGAGGCAATCCACCGCCCAGTGCCAAATCTAGGGTCAATGCACCACTAGGAATGGTCTCGACTTTCATCCGGGTGGCATCACCAAGGCGCATAATACTGCCCTTGCCGAAATTTCGTTCAATTTGCCCGAGGACAAGACTGAGCGCTTTTTGTTTTTCTGCACTGGCCTTACTAGCGGCATTATCCGCAGGGGTTGCTTTTGGTGGCATTCTGGAACTGTCCTTAGAACGTGTGGAATTCTTCGAACTTGGCAAATTTTCTGCCACTGATAGATCGACCTCCGCAACGTCGGTCACGAATGTTTCTAATTCTAGCGATTCTTTAGCCAAGGTTCTTACCTCA
>JAYUEU010000151.1:0-15120 GCA_043739065.1 Synechococcales cyanobacterium
ACCGAGCCGTATCCCGGACTTGTCGCTCGTCCAACATCTGAAACGTCCAGAGTATGAACCTGATCCACTAGCCTCCTTGAAAAGTGGGGGAAAGAACAAAATTTTCAGAACAAATATAATAGTTCCCTTTACCAGTAGGGATTTAGAGGATCGGGATCTATTGCTGTTGCGATCGTAGTACAATCACCCAAATGAATTACTATTTTGCGACCGTGGCACGGGGATTAGAACCATTAGCAGCTCAGGAGCTAGAACGGCTTGGCGCACAGAATGTCGAACCTCAATTTTGTGGGGTTTCATTTCAGGGCGATCGGACTTTGCTGTACCAAGTCAACTTGTGGGCTAGGCTACCGTTTCGGATTCTGATGAAGCTAAAAAACTTTCCCTGTCAAACACCAGAAGACCTTTACGATGGCATCCAATCCATTGATTGGTCTGAGTATTTGACTCCTGAAAATACGCTGGCTGTCACGGCTACAGGTAAAAATGATCAACTTAACCATACCCACTTCACTGCACTGCAAGTCAAGAATGCAATTGTTGATCAACAAAAAGAAAAACATGGTGAACGATCGGACGTAGACATTTATGAGCCAGATTTACAAATCAATGTCCATGTCAATCCCGAATCTTGCACCGTCAGTCTAGATAGCTCTGGCAAAAGTCTCCATCGTCGAGGCTATCGTGCAGCTATGGGAGCGGCTCCGCTGAAGGAATCATTGGCGGCAGCTTTGATTGAAATGTCAGGCTGGCAATCCGATCAAATGTTTTACGATCCGATGTGTGGGTCTGGAACATTACCGTTAGAAGCCTGTTTGAAAGGATTAAACATTGCACCGGGACTTTTCCGGGAAGGGTTTGGGTTTGAGACTTGGTTGGATTACGACGAGAAATTACTCGAAGACTTGATTGCATCGGCTGAATCGAAACAACTCAAACAATTACCATCTCCAGTTTGGGGCAGTGATGGTAATGGCGAAATTGTAGATCAAGCGATCGTGAATGCCACTCAATGCGGAGTTACGGGTCACATTTACTTTTCAAAAATCGATCTAACTGAAGTGGTAGCACCTTCTGATAGCGGAGTTCTATTTTGTAATCCACCCTACGGCGAACGTATTGGTCGAGACAGCGATTTGGGGGCATTCTATAAGCAATTGGGCAATGTCATGAAACAAGAATTCAAAGGCTGGACAGCTTATGTTTTGAGTGGCAATAAAGAACTTTCGCAATGTATTGGTTTACGATCGGCCCAGCGCACTGCTGTTTACAATGGCACCATTCCTTGCCAACTTATGAAATATGAATTGTATTAACTAGACCAATTGTTGAAACATCTAAATTAGTACTACATAGAATAGTGTGTATTGATCTGATGATTTTTTAATGATCGGTTTGTAGCACTAAATTTCGCGAAAAATTATTCTACTGCCACCATGACATCACTCGACTTAACTACAACATAAGCTTGTTTGCCTGGAGCCAGATCTAGAGATTCAGATGAAGCACGAGTAATGATGGAAATTATTTCAATGCCTGGGGCAATTTCTAGCAGAATTTCGGCGTTGATACTTCCTAATGTGACTTGCTTAATCTTCGCGGAGATCATATTTCGTGCACTTACTCGCAGAGTTTGAATCTCAAGTTTTTGGTGAGTTGAGCGTTTTTTCTGGATTAAAGAAACTTCCGGCTCCGCTGTAGATGGAACTAGTGTTCTTACGAGTTCACGGAGAACATCTGTTTTTCCTCGCATACTCTCCTGACAATACTGTTCTAAAAGTTGCCGTTCCGCTTCCGGAAGTTGAAATGTAACCCAACCTTGATCTTTTCGAGGCATTTGAACTACCAATTAAGTTGGTAAAATATTGACATAGGGTTGGTATTTTCTGCAATATGAAATTTGCCTCTAACCCTAGATTAAATATGGCTCGTCATAAATCTTTGAGATCCTTAGTGTTGAGTTTTGCAGCAGCGATCGCACTAATAGCCTGTACGCATCTCTCACCACCGCCGTTAGCCCCTTTCACCCAGTCGCAATCTGAGCCTTCTACTCTATTGATTACCGCTGCTGCAAGTCTTCAGAAACCACTCCAAGAAATTGCACTACTCTACGAAAAAGCTGGAAATAATCGCAAAGCCAACTACAACTTTGCCTCGTCGGGATCATTACAACAACAGATTGAGCAAGGTGCTCCGGCGGATATATTTATTTCTGCATCAAATAAGCAGATGGAAGCATTGCAGCAAAAAAAATTATTATTAGATGGAACTCGACAAGCTTTGCTGACTAATCGTCTAGCACTGATCACGCCCAAATCATCTACCTTAAAACTGACAGACTTTAGTCAACTCACTCGTCCTGAAATTCAGCGAATCTCTGTCGGAGAACCAAGGAGTGTTCCGGTAGGGCAATATGCCGCAGAGGTATTCAAAAAAATGGGAATTTTGGATCAAATTGAATCTAAATTTGTGTTTGGGGGCAATGTAAAATCTGTTTTGGCTTCAGTTGAAACAGGGGATGCTGATGCAGGAGTAGTCTATATCACTGATGCGAAAGATTCTGATAAAGTATCTATCTCAGCGATCGCTAATGATCAACTTCATTCACCCATTGTGTATCCAATTGCTATTTTGAAATCAAGTAAAGCAGTAGAAGCGAGTAAGCAATATATAGAGTTTCTACAAAGTAAACCTGCAAGAGAAATATTTGAAAAATACGATTTTGGAATTGCTAAACCCTGATCTTAATGACAAGTTTAAATGTTAATTCCAAACCTATTTCCGCTCTGGATCTCTATCAAAATTTCACTATTGGCAACTGTGATCACGACTGTTATCGGAACAGTTGTCGCCTATAAAATGTATCGTTTTGGGTTGAAGAAACCGCGATCGATAGTCCAAAATTGTGTACGATCGGTCATTGAAGGAATTCTAATTATGCCTTTAATTTTGCCACCAACTGTTATTGGATTTATCTTGCTAGTACTAGTCGGTAAAAATGGTGGAGTCGGTCAGATTTTGGCACAGTGGGACGTGAGACTAATATTTACTTGGTATGCCGCCGTCTTGGCTGCTGTCACGATCGCATTCCCATTAATGTATCGTTCAGCATTAGGAGCATTCGAGCAAATCGATAGGGCTGTTTTGGATGCGGCGCGCATAGATTGCAGCTCAGAGTGGTCAGTCTTTTGGTGTGTTGGTTTGCCCTTAGCAATTCCGGGGATTTTGGGCGGAATGGTCCTAGCGTTTGCCCGTGCATTGGGAGAGTTTGGTGCGACGTTAATGGTGGCTGGCAATATCAAAGGGCAAACTCAAACGATGCCTATGGCAATTTATTTTGCAGTTGAGGGAGGAGCGATTGAAGAAGCTTGGTTCTGGACAATCGTGACTATAGCAATGTCTTCAATAGGTATTTTTTTGATCGATCGGTGGAAGTTAAAATAAGAATGAATTAAAAAGCTAATTTAGGTTCTTAATTCCTATTAAGATTCATCGAGTTCAGCACCACTTCTAACGATCGTGATTGCGATCGTCGCTTTCTTCTATATTTTTTCTATTTACAGACTCGTTCCACTTCTCTCTTATTAAGGGGTCGGGAAATCTCTTGTATAATGCCGTTAACTGAGTTTCATCCCTATTCGTCAAACCCATGACTACCCCGTTGCTCTCCGTCGAATCCGTCCATGCAGGCTACATTAAAGACGTAGACATCCTCCAAGGTATCAACATTAAAGTTTATCCTGGTGAACTCGTCACCATCATCGGACCGAACGGAGCCGGGAAATCAACCCTCGCCAAAGCAATCTTCGGACTAATTACTCCCCACACCGGAACTATTATTTTTAACGGCGAATTGATCACTGGACTCAAACCCGATCGGATTGTTCCTAAAGGGGTTGGCTACGTTCCTCAAATTGCCAATGTCTTCCGATCGCTCTCCGTCGAAGAAAATCTAGATATGGGTGCATACATCGGCAACACACCCACAAAAAAACTGAAACAAGAAATGTACGATCGGTTCCCTAAACTAGGCGATCGACGCAAACAACGGGCCGGAACGCTTTCGGGTGGTGAACGACAACAATTGGCTATGGCCAAAGCGCTAATGGTTCAACCTAAATTATTAATATTGGACGAACCTTCTGCCGCATTGTCGCCTTTGATGGTGCTATCAGTATTTGAACAAATTCAAGCGATCAAAGCATCGGGCATGGCTATTTTATTAGTCGAACAAAATGCCAAAAAAGCATTAAAAATGTCCGATCGCGGCTATGTTCTTGAATCGGGCCGCGATCGATTTGAAGGTCGTGGAATGGATCTACTCAATGATCCTCAAGTCGGTGAACTATACCTCGGCCTCACTCGTTAGGGAGTTTTGAGAAGCGTAGATTTGGACTTAACCTCTGGTTCTTTGGGTTTAATTTTAGGTTGGTCTAGCTTTTGTGGATTGCAGGCCATTTCCAAAACTTCATAACCACTACTACTAGGGCGAGGTTGATTTAGAGTCCCTTTTTCACCGTATTCAAACTTTTGAATCAATTCTCGATTACTAGTAAACGCATTCACACGGCGTAAACGTTGGGTCTTTGCACTACAATCCGCAGTCCATCGAATCACAACGCCATACAACGGTTTAGCAACATCATTTTCAAGGAATGCATTATTAGGTTCAATGAATTCACGATATTCCCAATACCCAACAGTCTGTCCTTTTCTTTGAATTGAATCTGTATCAATGAAGAAACCGTCTTTTGCAGAATTTTCCGTAACCTTAACCCAAGTGACCGCGACCGCACTCTGAGTCAACGACATTGAACCGACGATCGCCAAACTCACAGCGGTCAAAGATGGCAGTAGAGATTTAAACATAGATTTGGTAAGGGTTGAGTTCACTGACTTGAAAGATACGGACGCTGACTACTTAGATTCAGTATTCTGAATAGCAGTCGTTGCGTAATTATCGTTGGGGCGCTCATCCAAAGCACGACGGAAAAATAGCACGGCTTTAGAATAATCCTTTTTCTCATTCGCTTGGTAGCCAGCTTGCATATACCGATCGTAAACCGTACTTCGACCCGCACTCACGGGAACGATCGTCGCAGGTTTTTTAGCCTCAGTTGGCTTTGTCGGTTGGGCTACAGGCTTTGTCTCGGCAGGCTTTATCTCCGCAGGCTTGATTGGAGTTGCTCCGATCGGAGTGGTTGAAGGTTTGTCGCCGGAATTCATTGCGAAGGCTTTGCCCCCATTTCGTTTTTGGTAAGCTTTGAGAATTCGATCGGAGAACGCAACAGTTTCCGGTATCTCGTAGGTATTAGCATCCCCCGTGCGCCACCACGACGCCACCCGACGAATAGCTAAAGCTTCATCATTGTTGGCCGTTTGGTACTCAGTCTGAAATATACCACCAACCATGCAGGTCACAATTTTAGTCACGCTCTCAGGGTCCCGATCGAAATCTTCGGGAGTCAGCTCCCTCTGAAGACATTGCTTTGACCAAGGTCCAACATTTCGTTCACTAATACGCCAGTCACTATGAAGGGTTTTAGGCTTACTGGTAGACTGCTTCGCAACATCTCGAAGTGCCTCCACCAGAATTGTCACCTGCGAGGGTGTTACCTGTGCCTGTGCAGCGGAAACGATCGACATTGGGGCCAATAGGGGCAGCACAAGTAATGTTCGAGTTAATCCGGTTCTAAATTGAGCCATGGTCCAATGCGATCGCATAATTCCCATCCAAGACATTCTAATTATTCCTAAAGCGATGTATTCCTAACGTAATCTAGACCAATCCTAGGCTCCTTTACTATTTTGCAACGGACGTGGGAATGGTTTTAGAAGTTCCACACCTTGGTAGACAAAGATTCTATTGACCTCATATCCCCCACGATAGAGTGGAATTTCACCAATCTTCTTCACCGTTTTAAAATATTTCTCATAGGTCGCCACAGAATTTTCCTTGATATGCAACTCTTGTGTGGTTAAGTATAGCCCTGTCTTGCCTACCCAGTCATCTTTACGCGACCAGTACGCAAAACCGCGCATATCATCAGGGTCAAAACAGGTCATAGGCTTAGAAAAAATCGGGTCGAGAGCCATGGCAAAGTGGCCCGCTAAGTGATAACGATTGCTAAATATAAAATCCGATTGCTGCAGTGCTTTCACCATTTCGGGTTGTTTGCGGAAATTTTGGCGCAATTGAACCACATCTAGAAGTTGCGTTGACGGATCCAATGCGATCGGGACCAATCCTCCAAACACTGTGTTTTGACTCGGTTTTTGAGCAATTCCAAAACTAATATGGCCCAAAGCAATCCCTAAAATAATTACAATGGAAACAGCACATCCCGTCAGCCAACGTCGAGTAATCTTCGGTGTTTTTAGCTGCCAAATTGCCACGCGACAGGCCAACAAAATGGTCGCGATAAACCAACCCGGCATCGTCCAAGTGGGTAAGACCTGACGGTATCCGCCCACAAATGTGAAGATCAAAATCACTGGAGCCGATAGCCACAGAATTAAGCGCTGCTTAAGTATAAAGTCTGGCTCTACTTCACGTCGTCGTCGGTTAAATGGACTACGTAATTGCTGCAAAAGCGATCGGGCTGTCACCCAAATCAATGGCACACCCAAGAACGGGTATAAATACAAACTCTGCACGCCCAAGGCTTCGATCGCCCGCACAATGCTGAATTGGGTTGCTGGAACGCTCCGTCCCGCTTGAAATGTAAATGATTCCCAATGGTGATTCGCATTCCATACCACCACAGGCATGATCGTGACTCCAAAGCCCAATAGCCCTAATAGAATCCATGGCGAGGTCAATGCCTTGCGAAAGGGCGGTGCGGTCAAACAAAATCCGATCAACCCCGCACCCAATAACAATCCGTGATACTTGCCCAAACAAGCCATACCCACCAACACCGAGATAATCGCTAGTCGGTAAGTAGGTTTGTAATCTTCAGATGGTCCAGATCCGAAGAACTCCTCGATCGCTCCCCACAGCGCCGCTACCCAAAAAAACATCAGCGGCACATCAGGAAGGGTCAATGTCCCAAAGGCGACCATAAAAATTGGCATTAACGAAGCCAAAATCAACGTCAATTTACCAATGCGTTCATCAAAAAGACGACGAGCCGCATGATATAAAAGCGCCAACGTCGCCGTATGAATCAGCAACGTTCCAATGCGAATAGTGAACTGGGAAACAGTCTCAAAACTTAACCAGAGACCGATCGCGGTGGTAATAGCTACAAAGGGTGGATGGTCAAAAAAGCTCCAATTCGGGTTTTGCGTATAAATGTAATAGTAGGCTTCGTCATAACCCGGCGGCAGCCACACCGCAATAATTCCCCGGACCAGTAGTCCAAGTCCAAGTATCCATAGTACAGATCTATTCATCTCGCTCCAACCCGAATGTCGTCACTTAATTCATGTATTAATGCGTTGCGGATGTGTTGAGCCACAGCATCAGGATGTTCGACCATGGCCAAATGACCACAGTTCTCTAATTCCAACACATTCTCTCCGCAATGCTTAAATAACGCATGGAAACTGGCTAAGTGTCGCACATACCGAGACTCCATAATCTTATCTTGCTGGCCTGCGATGAAGTAGACAGGTTGAATTAGTTCTGACAAGAGGTGGGGTAATCGATGGACTTCAGCTTCTGTGGTGGAGCTGAGCAAGCTCTCACGGGCGGCCATCGTATCGGCAGTAATGATGTCTAAAAGCCTTTGACGACCCAGCTCCAGACCAATGGGCTGAATCACTGACGCACGGGAAAGTAAATAGTCGAGTCCGGGACATTTCAGGATCCAGGGCGATCGGAACTTTAGAATTTGCTGTCCTACACTGCGGAACTTTTCAAACGCTTCTTTCAAATAAATACCGCCGCCAGCATTCACGCAAGTTACCCCAGCAACCCGATTCCCCATTTTGTGGGCGGCCCAAAGCGCAATACTGCCGCCCAACGAGTGCCCCACTAGCCACACCCGTGAAATCTCCAAGCTGTCGAGAATTTCTTCTAAATCTTGAGCATAAGCCGCCAAGGTGTAGTTATCAGTGGACCAATAAGAATCAGCCGGTCCTATTTTTTCCGTTAGCTTTTCTGTTAGTAATGATTCACCAAAGCCGCGTAAATCGTAGGCTAGGCATGGAAACTCATCTAATCGTTGCATTACAGGTCGCCAATACGTTCGACTTAGAAGCCAACCATGAATAAATACGATGGTGATTGGTTCAGACAATTCAGGCAGTTTAGCTTCAGGTAATTTATGCGTATCATCATAAGTATGGTCGGGAGTGTCGTCGGGTTGAGTACGATCGTAATGATGTTCAACACCCCGAACAATTAGGTTCATCATGATTTAGCATGGTTCAATTCATAGCGCCATACAATCCTAACTTGGATCAGCGACGGGCTGACTCATAGAATTGTAAAATTAAGGGAATTGTAAAATTAAGGGATTCTAAGATTAGCATTCTAAAATCTCATACGGCTCTAAACATAGAATTCTAAAATTGTCGGCCCAACAATCGTTGTCGAACCCCTTCGGCGATTTTTTGACCTAGATACTCTGGAATTAAGCTTTCATTCGGACCCAATAAATACAAAATCAAGCGCGTTCGTCCTCGCCATACCAATAGATTTGCATTTACCACTAATAAATCTTCTTGCCAAATTGCATACATTACTTTGTAAAAAAGACCCGGTTGGTTATCCGCTTCAATCAAAAGAGCTGGAAGATGAAAAACAGGATCCACGTAGAACTCAGTTTCAACTTGTTCTAATCCTGCATCTAAATTAAATTCGACCGCCAACATCTCCTCCACCTCAAAGCGTCCTGCCAACGCTTCCCGAATGGCTCGACAGACGTTTTCTGAGGTTTTTTCCGTAAGTGTTTTGCCGCTACGGGAGACAATTAGCTTAATGAACACCAGCATCGGTGCATGAATTTGCCCATAAAGACTCAAACTATGAATCGTCAAACCATAGGCCGCCAATACCCCAAAAATGTCGCTGAGGAGAAAAGATTGGTTACGGTAAGCAAAGTGAAGGGCGCTTTTTGTACCTTCGGGCTTCATCTCAATAATTGTCTGACGGGTGCGGTAAAGCTGATAAGCAAGGCGAAGATTTTGCAATTGAATTTCGCTGCTGACAAATTGCTCATAGAACTGTGGAAATGCCCGATTGAAGCGTTTCAAAAGTTCCAATGTTGTTGGTTTGAGACCCAGGGCCATAGAGAAAATCGTATTTTGGAACTGTGCTAACCCTAAGAATGCCCTAATCTGGGCGAATGTATCCGACTTTTTACGGAGACTGATTATCGATCGATCGCCAGATAATATTCACTCCCTGTAGAATCCCATCCCGAGATATACTAAGGTCCTGTTCATTTCGTGCTTTGTGCTGCGTCCGCATGGGTTTTTGGAAAAGCTTGTTCAGTGGAGGTTCATCCGATGTCTCAACCGCCTCTTCGGCAACAATTGAGAACTATACGGTCATAGGCGATGACGATCGGGCAGCTCGTATTTTTTTCAGCACTGAACGAGAGATTGATCTGTACGAGTTAGAAGAGTTGTGTGATGCTGTGGGTTGGGCGCGTCGTCCCTTGCGTAAGGTCAAGAAGGCAATGCAACACAGTTTTTTGGTTACGTCGATGTGGGAACAACGCGGGGTCAAGCGTCGAATGATTGGGTTTGCGAGGGCCACCTCTGATCATGCTTTTAATGCGACGATTTGGGATGTGGTAGTGCATCCAGATTACCAAAGCAAAGGCTATGGGAAAGCGCTGATGAAATTTACGATTAAAAAGTTGCGAAACGAAGACATTAGTAATATCACCTTGTTTGCGGATCCTCAAGTGGTGGCTTTTTATAAAAATATGGGATTTGTCCCGGATCCAGAGGGCATTAAAGGGATGTTTTGGTATCCTGAATGACTGACTGACGCGGATTTCGCGATTATGGTGGCGCTCAATAATATTAATCAATAATCGAAACGGTCTACGTTAAGCCAGCTAACGTTGGGTTAGGAGTTTTGCTTGCTGGATCCAAATTCCAATTTGTCCGGCATCTGGGCATCGATCGCTACTTTGAAAGGTGGCGACTTGAAGCTTTAGGATTTGTCGATGAAGTTGTCCGGCTGGCATTAATGCTAATTGCTTAAGTGTTGCGACTCCGGCATGGAGAATGAGTCCGGCAAATTGACAGCCGATCGTTGGCACACGGGCTAAATCGGCTAGCGCAACCCATTTTTGAAGGTAACGTAACTGGATTCCCGAGCGGCCAGCCAGATCAGTTTGGCCCGGTTTAGTTCCAGCTTGACGCAATAGCCCAAAGGTCGTGGTGATACCGAGTTCGGCTAAACGATTAAGATCAGTTTGGGCCAAGCCAGGAAGATCCGTCAGAGACCAATTGGCTGATTTTAAAGGAGTCGATGGCATGATGCGTCGGGATTAGGATACTGAATTTGAGAGACTGAATTTAATCGCTAAATTAGCTAATTTAATTGTAAAGCCGATGACGCTCAAAGATAGAATTACTAATGCAGCCTAAATGTTTAATTGAGCTAGAAAATGGGTATCGAAACACAAGTACAATTCATATCACGGCTAGGCGAAAGTCTAAAAGCACAAGAATTTGTTAAATTGACCTTGGGAAAATATCGTGGAACAGACAGTGCGCTCAATCGAATTGTGATCAGAGCAGTGCATCTTAAATCGGGACTGAAGTTATCGTTTACCTATTGTTATAAAACCCAAGAAATTGTCAAAAATCATCCGATCGAACCTGGTCTAGAAATCATTAATAGCTTACTGGGCAGTGAGTTTATGAGTGCTAGATTGTTTACGCCGGATCAAGATATTCAGGTTGAATATAACAAAAATAAAAAAATTACAATCAATCTGATCAAACCCGCTTCAACCAATCCTTATAAGACCATTCCTCAAGGCCACGATCGTAAAAAAACACGTTGGATTGAATCTGAAAATAATCTTTATCTCACAGCATTAGGAGTAACGAATGAGCAAGGTGGTATCGTCAAATCGATGGAGGATAAATTTAGGCAAATCAATAAATTTATTGAAATTGTTCAGAGTCTACTGGAGTCTTTAGGATTAGATCAGAAAAGTGAGTTTTCTATTGTTGATATGGGATCGGGGAAAGGCTATTTGACGTTTGCGCTTTATGATTTTCTCAATACAATCTCGGACAAACGTGTCTCTGTAACTGGAATTGAAAGCCGAAAAAATTTAGTTGACTTTTGCAATCAAGTTGCAGCATCGGTTGAATTTGAGCAATTACATTTTGCCCACGGAACCATCAAAGATCATCGGATTGAAGCTACAGATGTCACGATCGCACTGCACGCCTGTGACACCGCAACGGATGATGCAATCTATCAGGGGATCCAGTCTAAGTCATCGCTCATTATTCTTGCGCCCTGCTGCCACAAACAAATTCGGAAGGAAATTCGGCCTTCTGGTAGCTTAAAAGATATGCTGAAGTTTGGAATTTTGTTAGAACGACAGGCTGAAATCGTTACCGATGGCCTGAGAGCGCTATTTTTGGAGCTGTCTGGCTATGATGCGAAGGTGTTTGAGTTTATTTCGCCTGAACATACAAGTAAAAATTTGATGGTGGTGGGCGTGAAGCACGATCGGACAATCGAGACCGCAACCATTTTGCAACAGATAAAGGATCTAAAAAATCTGTACGGCATAAAAGTCCATTATCTAGAGTCCCTACTATTCCCGAATGTCTTGCTGTCGCCTGACTTAGCCAATCTGATTTGACGGTAAGTCATAACTCCAACTCTATTTTTTAGGAAACTATTGCTCACTATTGAAAATGTGTGATATATTGTTCTCAACGGATTGATTGAGAAGTCGATCGGTCTTCGGGATGTAGCGCAGCTTGGTAGCGCGCCTGCTTTGGGAGCAGGATGTCGTAGGTTCAAATCCTATCATCCCGATTTTTTAAGAGAATAAATAAATGCCTTCGATGTTACCTGTGATCACTGGACCACTGACGATCGAAAAGCTGAGCGTATCCATTGAGTCTTTGCCAAAGTCTCTTAATGGCCTTAAGTTGATCCAAATGTCTGACTTTCATGCAGATGGTTGGGGACTCTCGGATCAATTACTGGACCAAGCGATCGCTGCTAGTAACCGAGAATATCCAGATCTCGTCCTTCTTACAGGCGATTTTATTACCTCAAAACCAGACCCAATCGATCGGCTGGTACGCCAATTCAAAAAACTCGAAAGCCGTTACGGAACTTACGCGATCCTAGGAAATCACGACATTTATCCACAGGAAAACCGATCGCGGGTGATTAAAACCCTAACTCAAGCTGGAATTACTGTTCTCTGGAATGAGATTTGTTATCCCTGTGGGCCTGGATTGGCACTAGTGGGATTTGCGGATGTGCGATCGCGGCAGTTTTTCCCAGATCAGATCATGCCCCAGATTCCTGACGACATTCCTCGTATTGTTCTCGCTCACAACCCCGACTGTGCCACCCAACTTAGAGCTTGGCGGATAGACCTTCAGTTGTCGGGGCACACCCATGGCGGACAGATTTATATTCCAGGATTGGGGAGTTTACCTGCGATCGCGGCCCGGTCTTACAATGCGATTCCTGGGCGTATTCGACGACGGATTCCCGGAATGCAGCGCATCAGTCGGATTAGTCAAAATTGGGAGTGGGAACGGGGCTACCATGAAATTGAACGGGATCATCTGCCGAATCATCGAACCGCTCCTAACCGTTTATATACTAATCGAGGCTTGGGCACCTATCCACCCGGACGGCTTTTCTGTACGCCTGAGGTAACGATAATTTGTCTGTATTCCAAGCTAAATTCTAAGTCAGAGGCTTAGGCTAATGGTGAAAATTATTAAGAAATTCAAGTTAAAAATAAGATCTGTGACTGAACTGGACCAGACAGCCGATACAATCAGTTAGTAAGATTTGAGAGCAAAGTAGACAAGCTTAAGGCATGAAGTTTGCCCATAGAGTTTCGCTCAAGCTGTCTGGTTGCTCCATTATCTGTAAAACTATACAAGCCCCGATCGTTTCTGTTTTGAGTCGAGTTTTTTAAATGACCGCCTTCATGACAAATTTAGATAATCCCACCCAAGGTAAACGGGAAGAGTTCCTCGCTGCCACTGAAAAAAATCAACTGGTGCTCGTAGAGAGCTTAGCTGCCGAAGCATCGGGACAGCAGGTTTTAGTAGACTATTTACAGGATTACAAAATAAACAGTAGTGAAGTATTCACGAAATATGGTGCGGTCAACGCTGTCGCGGCTAAAGCCTATCAGACCCTTTATTCACTGCAAACCGAAGCGACGCAAGCATTTCTGACGGATGTATTTCCCACGGGAATCGTTCCTCTAAAGTCTGATTTGAATATAGATTATTTGCCCCTTCAAAAATTACTGGTGGATCAGCATTTTCTTGAAGCCGATAAGCTGAATAATTTAAAGCTTTGTGAATTGGCCGGGGAAGCATCACTGGCGCGAAAATGGATTTATTTTACCGAAGTTAATGGATTGCCAATAACGGACCTTCGTACATTGAATGCCCTATGGTTGGCGCACTCCAATGGTAAGTTCGGGTACTCTGTGCAGCGGGAATTGTGGATTGCGGGAGGGCGAGATTGGGTTAAGTTATGGAGCAAAATTCTGTGGAAAGATGGCAATACGTGGACGCGTTATCCCGGTTCATTTAATTGGACCTTGGATGCGCCTAAAGGACATCTGCCTTTATCAAATCAATTGCGCGGCGTTCGGGCAATTACCGGGTTGCTGACTCATCCAGCTTGGGAATAGGTGGTAAATCCGATCGGTCCAAAACTTACCCGTCAGCAGTTGCTGGTAGCCAAATACGTTGCTCGCATCTGTGGACTCGCTCCATGATCCATGAAAAATTCAGAGATTTCGATAGGACCATATAGTTGTCCTATCCAGTCGCCGATCGAAAGGCTCACTTTCGGAATTTTACTCTGCTGTGTCTGCTATTTTAAATAGTTTAGATAAACGAAAAGATCATGATTAAGACGATAAGAATCAGCGTGATGCAAAAGTTATACCTTTGCTGAGTAGGACTTTTAATAGATAGATTTCTTGAATTTAGAACGGTTAATTGAATAACGACAGCAATTCCAAGCCCAAATTTGATACGAAAGCTTTGCAAATCATGCCGATCGCGATCTACACTTAAAGTGCGGATGTACTGATCACCACGTTTTTTCAACGTTTAGATTGGTTTTATGTCGTATTCATAGTTCACAACTTAGATCTGCTTCGGATAGTTGCATTCAATTCGGCATGATTCCCATTCAGTTGACGCTGCGCAATTTTTTGAGTTATCGGAACGCGACCCTAGATTTTCGGGGGTTGGAGACTGCTTGCGTCTGTGGGGCAAATGGGTCAGGGAAATCATCGCTGTTGGAAGGAATGGCTTGGGCAATTTGGGGCCGAAGCCGAGTGGAGAACGAGGATGACGTGATTCATCATGGAGAAACGGAAGCTCAGGTTGAATTCACGTTTCAGCTTTATGACAATCTTTACCGTATCATTCGGACGCGATGTCGGCGACAAGGAATTGCATTGGAATTTCAGGTTGCCACTCAATTTGATGCGGAAATTAGCCGATCGACCCAACCCTTACCAAAAACCTTTAGACCTTTGACGGAGAAAGGAGTTCGATCGACTCAGCAGTTAATTGTGCATCATGTAAAACTGGATTACGACACGTTTGTGAATTCGGCCTATTTGCGACAGGGACGGGCTGATGAATTCATGCTTAAACGTCCGAGCGATCGTAAACAAGTTTTAGCAGATCTCTTGAAGCTAAACCATTATGATGATTTGGCCGATGCTGCTAAAGAACAATCGCGACAAGCCAAAGCACGGGTTGATTTGCTGGAGCGCCAACAAGCTAGCCGAATTGCTCAGCGACTGGATCTGACGCAACTTGCCGCGCAGCAACAGACCTTAGAAACTACGATCGCATATTTGCAACAGAATCAAACCAGTTCCCACTCGAAATTACAAGCCTTACGAACCGATCAGCAACAGAAACAACATTGGCAATCTCAATTGCAAT